>JAQUTW010000032.1 GCA_028694215.1 Paludibacteraceae bacterium
TTTGTACGAGATTGTTCATTATATTTAATTATCTGATTAATAATCAAATATACGACTTTTTTGTCAAATGAACAATCTTTTTTTACTTTATTTTTTTACTTTTTCCTAAATGCACAACAGGTTTATACTATGTCTCAATGGGAAATTATGGAAAATGCCGGTGCTATTTTTTTACCAGCTGCCGGTTACCGTAGTGATAAAGATATATATAATTCTGGTACATCAGGTTGTTATTGGTCTGCATCTTATTTTGATATTTATAATGCGTATTATCTTGATTTTCACAGTCATTGTGTTAATCCTATATATAATAATTCCCGACATTGCGGTCGATCAGTGCGTTTAGTTCAAAATTATAAAAGATTTATAGTGCGTGACTAACAAAAAATTTACTGATGCGGATTTATTAGATTTTCAACATAACAACTATTAATTAGTTTTTAAATTTTTTCAGCGCAAGTCAAAAAAACTTGCGCTTTTTTTGTTTTTAAAATTTTGCAATTAAAAAATAATGTCGTAAATTTGTAACGTTAAAGCATAAAAACAGATTTTATGAATGAAAAAGCGGACATAAATTTTGAGTATGGTTTGAGTGATGCCGCCATATTGCAGAAGCTTGGCGGTTATCTCAAACAAATGCGCCTGAACGAAGATATGACGCAAGGTACTTTGGCTACCCTTGCGGGCGTGGCACGCAGTGTAGTCAGCAGCATCGAAAACGGCAAAGGCGGAACACTTACATCATTGGTGCAAATTTTGCGTGTTTTGCGTAAGTTAGATACTTTAAATGTTTTTGTGGTTGAAGAGCCCATCAGTCCGATGTACATAGCCAAGATGGCGGGCAAACGCCGTCAGCGTGCTTCGAAAGCCTCGAAGCCAAAGCCCTATAATACACCTTCTGAATGGTAGATTATATCAATATTAATCTGTGGGGCAGGCAAATAGGTGCTGCTGTGTGGAATGAGCGTACCGGTTTTGCAACATTTGAATATGCTCCGGAATTTGTTGCTCATTCGGGTTTGGAGGTGGCACCACTCACCATGCCGCTTGCTGAAGGACGCACCTACAGTTTTGGAGAATTAAATCGTACTACGTTTAAAGGCTTGCCGGGTTTGTTAGCCGATTCGTTACCCGACAAATTTGGTAATGCCGTTATAAATAGTTGGTTGGCGTGTCAAGGGCGGTTACCTGATTCGTACAATTCGCTCGAAAGGCTGCTTTATTTAGGTTCGCGCTGTATGGGCGCTTTAACGTTTGAGCCGGCAGAAGCCGTGACCATACCTATGACCGATCGTCTTGAAATAGACGAGTTGGTGGCTTCTGCCGGCGAAATTTTGTCGGACAGAAAGCGGTTTGCCACCGATTTGTGCGATAAAACTGCCGGTATATCGCAAATTTTGCAGGTAGGCACCTCGGCAGGAGGCGCACGCGCCAAGGTAGTGATTGCTTACAACGAAACTACAGGAGAAGTACGTTCGGGTCAAACAGATGCTCCGATCGGATTTTCGCATTGGCTGCTGAAATTAGATGGCGTAAAAGACGGTGCATTGGGTGATCCTGCGCATTTTGGGCGAATAGAATATGCCTATTATAAAATGGCTACTGCCGCCGGTATAGACATGACCGAATGTCGGTTGTTGGAAGAAAACGACCGTGCGCATTTTATGACCCGCCGATTTGACCGCATCAACGGTAATGACCGAGTACATACGCAAACTCTTTGCGGCATAGCTCATTTCGATTACAACCTTCCTCAAGCCTACAGTTATGAGCAATTATTTCAAGTTATGCGTGCCTTGCATTTGCCTTATACTGCAGCCGAACAAATGTTCCGTCGGATGGTGTTTAATGTAGTTGCGCGTAACCAAGACGACCATACGAAGAATACCACATTTTTGATGAACCAACAAGGCGAATGGAGCCTTGCTCCCGCTTACGACATGACGTTTGCATACAATCCTTCCGGCGACTACACTGCCCATCATCAGATGACCATAAACGGCAAATCGGATAGATTCACAAAAAACGATTTGTTTGCTGTGGCAAAACAAATACACGTCAAACGGCCTCAAATGATTCTTGAAGAGGTGGTCGACAGTGTTTCACAATGGTCGTCCATAGCCAAAGCGTGCGGTGTTTCCGCGTCACAAATTTCTTCCATAGCAGCGTCGCACTTATTAAAAATAATGTAATTTATTTCAGTCGTTATATACTATTTTAATGCTTTGTGTATTAAAAACACATCATTAAAAATTATAAAATATTATTTTTTAAGGCTTGTTAGGTGGATTTTTTAAGGTTGTAAACGTCATCATGGAAGTTATAAAAGTAATATTTTTACCACCTTATTTTTCTCAATACTTTTATGTATATTTGCATGAATTTTTTTATTAATTAAATTAAGGGATAATGAACAGTGACAAAGCCTTGCTTGCTTCCATTGTGAACGGAATGCAGGAAAAGAAAGCACAAAATATAGTTACCATAGATTTGACCAAAATAGATGCACCTTGTCGTTATTTTGTAATTTGTGAAGGTAACTCGAAAACGCAGGTATCCACCATTGCTACTTCCGTAAAAGATATGACCAAAAAAGAATTAGATGAAAAACCTTTTGCTACCGATGGTTTTGAAAACAGTGAATGGATTGCGATGGATTATGGTACCATATTGGTACATATTTTTATAAAAGAACTGCGTGATTTTTATGACATAGAGCATCTTTGGGAAGATGTAGGTATTAATAGAATAGCAAATTTAGATTGAAAAGAATAATGGAAACAAAAAAACCGATATCACAAAAACAGCCGAAACCATTTAAGCCAAAATTTAATTTTTATTGGATTTATCTGGTATTATTGTTATTTTTCATTGGTTCATTGTTTTGGAACCCTGAAAACATTGTGCGCGAAATGTCTTATTCAACCTTTGAAAGTGTTTTGCGCAATGGTTGTGTAGATAAAATAACGGTATTTGCCAATACAAATATAGTAGAAGCAAAAATTAAACCTCAGTGTGCCGATTCTGTTTTTGCTGAAAAATTTGACAAAGCGGCAAATATTCCTACTGCCAAAGTAAGAATTTTGTCGGCAGATGAATTTTCAAAATTAATTTCAGAATTGCAACAAAATAAGATTTTTACCGGCGAAATGGTGATAGAAGAGGGAAAAGATTACTGGGATATCTTTTTGTATTCTGTCTTGCCTTTTTTGTTAATTATCTTGTTTTTTGTTTTTATGTCGCGCCGAATATCCGGAGGTGCTAATGGTGGCGGTATTTTTAATGTAGGAAAATCAAAAGCTCAATTGTTTGATAAAGCTTCGTCGGATATTAAAATTAGTTTTAAAGATGTAGCAGGCTTGGCAGGCGCCAAACAGGAGGTGGAAGAAATTGTTTCGTTCTTGAAAAATCCTTCGAAATATACCGAATTGGGAGGTAAAATACCAAAAGGTGCGTTGTTGGTAGGTCCTCCGGGAACAGGTAAAACGCTTTTGGCGAAAGCTGTTGCCGGCGAAGCCAATGTACCGTTTTTTTCCATGTCGGGTTCTGACTTTGTGGAAATGTTTGTTGGTGTAGGTGCGTCGCGTGTGCGCGATTTATTTAAACAGGCAAAAGAAAAAGCTCCCTGTATTGTTTTCATTGATGAAATAGATGCGGTGGGTCGTGCACGTGGTCGTAATGTGAATATGGGAGGAAACGACGAACGCGAAAACACATTGAATCAATTGCTTACAGAAATGGACGGTTTTGGTAGCAATAGTGGTGTTATTATTTTGGCAGCAACCAACCGTGCGGATATTTTGGATAAAGCGTTGTTGCGTGCCGGTCGTTTCGACAGACAAATACATGTGGAATTGCCCGATGTACATGAAAGGAAAGAAATATTTCAGGTTCATATTCGTCCATTAAAAATGGATGATAGTGTAGATATTGATTTCTTGGCACGTCAAACTCCCGGATTTTCGGGTGCCGATATTGCAAATGTGTGTAATGAGGCTGCTTTGATAGCTGCAAGAAAGAACAAATCGACTATTCAAAAGCAGGATTTTTTAGATGCAGTGGATAGAATTGTTGGTGGTTTGGAAAAGAAAACCAAAATTACCACAGAGGAAGAGAAACGTTCCATTGCTTATCACGAAGCCGGTCATGCTACTATCAGCTGGAAATTACAATATGCCAATCCGTTAGTAAAGGTTACTATTGTGCCACGTGGTGAGGCTTTGGGTGCTGCGTGGTATCTTCCTGAAGAACGTCAGTTGACGAATAAGGAACATATTTTAGATGAAATGTGTGCTACATTGGGTGGGCGCGCGGCAGAAGAAGTCTTTTTTCATACAGCTTCAACCGGAGCCATTAACGATTTGGAACGTGTTACCAAACAGGCTTATGCAATGGTTGCCTATTATGGAATGAGTAGTCAATTATCTAATTTGAGTTATTATGATTCGAGTGGTAACTCGGATTATGGATTTACCAAACCTTATAGTGAAATAACAGCCGAATTGATTGATCAAGAAGCAAAAAAGATTGTTAATGAACAATATGAGCGCGCTAAATCAATATTGGAAGCCAATAAAGAAGGACATAATGCATTAGCTCAGGTTTTGATAGACAAAGAAGTGTTATTTGCTGATGATGTGGAGGCAATTTTAGGCAAAAGACCATGGATAAGCCGTGCTGATGAATTGTTGAGCGAGTCTAAAAAGGAAAATCAAAATCTGTCGAATGATGTGGAATCAAAATCATTGGATACAGACAATAACAATACGTTGAATACAGAGAATAATGAAAGTAAAGAATGATTCTCGTCAACAAATTTTGAATAAGATTGCGTCTTTATCTTATTCTGATGCACCTCAAATGGATTTTGAGAACATTAATGCAGAAATATACAAACCGATAGCAGGTGCAATAGAGGATTGTTTTGTTTCGGAAATGGCAGCTATTGGCAGCCAATGTTATTTTTGTAATACAAATGAAGAATTATTGAAATCTTTGGGCGATTTTATTATCGAAAAACAACTGTCCAATGTTTATTGTGCAGATGAAAAATTGGTAGAAAAATTGAATAATCCTGCTATCAATGCGGGTGTAAAAGAGGATATGGATGCGGCTATTACCGATTGTGAAGCGTTGGTGGCACGAACGGGAAGTGTTATTGTATCGGCGGCAGGAAAAGCCGGTCGTCAATTTAATATTTATCCGCCTATTCATATTGTGATAGCGTCTGTCAAGCAGTTATTTCCATATTTATCTGATGCAATACATGCCCTAAAATCTAAATATGGCGAGCAATTACCTTCTTTTATTTCTGTAATTACAGGTGCAAGTCGCACGGCAGATATAGAAAAAACGCTGGTTATGGGCGCACATGGTCCTAAAGAGATACATGTTTTTCTTTTAAAAGAATAGAAAAAATGAATAAAAACTTCATTCAACGTACAGTAGCAGGAGCCGTATTGGTTATACTGATTTTGTCGTCTATTTGGTTCAGTAAATATGGATTTTTTGTGCTGTTTTGTATTATTTCGGCTTTATTGACAGCAGAATTTCATAAATTGACCAATCGCAGCGATGTGTTTGTGCCTTATATTGTTGCGGTATGTGCAAGTGTGGTGTTGTTTGCCGCTTTCTTTCTCTATTTTGCAGGGTTTGAGGTGCCATTTTATAAGTATATTTTTATTTTATATGCTGTAATTGTATTGGGATTCTTTTTGTACGAATTATTTAAAAAATCGGAGAATCCGATTAATAATTTAGCTTATTTTGTGTTGGGTCAGGTGTATATTGCATTGCCTTTGTCGCTGTTGAATGGAATTTTGTTTTATAATGATGTATGGACACCAGTCTTTTTGATAGCATTGTTTGTAACAATTTGGTTAAATGATACTTGTGCTTATTTGGTGGGAAGTAAATTTGGCAAACATAGTTTGTTTAAACGAGTTTCTCCAAAAAAGTCGTGGGAGGGTTTTATTGGAGGCGCATTTGGTGCTTTATTGTCAGGCTGTTTGTTTTATTGTGTTGTTCCCATTCATTCTTTATGGTTTTGGCTTATTTTTGTCGAAATTGTAGTGGTTTTTGGTACATTTGGCGATTTACTCGAAAGCTTGTTGAAACGCACGGTAGGTGTAAAAGATTCGGGTCATATTATTCCGGGTCATGGAGGAATGCTGGATCGATTTGACAGTCTTTTATTAAGTAGCCCGATTATTTATTTATATATGTACATGTATTTAATTTTTGTATAGATGAAAAGGAGACATTTTAAGCCTCATATTAAGGTACACAAAGAAGGTTATGCCATTTTATTTTCCTTATTGGCACTTTTGGTAACATTAAATATTCTTATTTATTTGCAGTCGCCTGCCCGAATTTTTGTTATTATTGATTTGCTGACTTCTATCGCTGCATTTTCTTTTTTCTTGTATTTCTTTCGTAGTCCGACACGAAATATTTATGTAGATGACGACAATTTGGTGATTGCTCCTGCCGATGGAAGGATTGTAGTTATTGAACCCACCGAAGAATATGAATGTTTTGGTGGAGAAAAACGTATTCAGGTTTCAATTTTTATGTCGGTGTTGAGTGTTCATGCCAATTGGTACCCTATTTTTGGGAAAGTCAAGTATGTTAAACATCACAATGGCAGACATATGTCGGCATATTTACCAAAATCAAGTCAGGAAAATGAAATGACATCTGTTTTTATTGAGTCGGTATCAAAAAAACATACCATATTGGTTCGCCAAATAGCCGGTGCTTTAGCTCGCAGAATTGTAACTTATGCAGCGGTTAATCACGATTGTCATTTGAATGAACATTTGGGTTTTATTAAATTTGGCTCGCGTGTCGATATTTTTTTGCCTATGGATACAGAAATATTTGTTACTTTAGGTGAAAAAACAAGAGGTAATGAGACTATTATAGCTCGTTTGTCTGATTAAAACAATGTCAGTAGTAAAAAAAATTTCTACAATGTCTTACCGACAAATTATTTTGTTGGTATTTTTATTTTCCGTCTTATGGTTTTTGCCGGAGATTTTTGGCGTTCATTCTTCGGCTTTGTTTCCTATTACGCTTCTTAGATTTATTCCACTATTTTCTGTATCGGCATTGTGTGCACATATTGTACAATTTGTAATGGTTATCATATTTGTATCAATGATTTTGCATTTTGCTCGCGTGCGCAATTTTTTGCCGATAAAATCAACCGTTTTTATTTGTGTAAGCGGATTGTTATTGTCTTTGGTAACGCCATTTCAATATTTGACCAATACCTCTTTTGCTTTATTATTTCTATTGTTATCGGTTAGTTATTTTATAAGAATAGTCCAAGAGAATGATGTCCCGAAAGCGGTATTTTGTATTGTTGTGTTAAATTTGTGTGGTGCAGTGTTTGAGCCTATCATATTTTTATTTTGTTTATTGATGTTATTAATAATATCATTTTATAATATGTTATCAATCAAATCACTATGTGCCGGCTTATGGGCGTTCGTTTTGGTTGGATTTATAGGTGTATCTATTTTTTATTTGACAGACCAAATGCCTCTTTTAAACCATATTTGGCAATATTTGATATCCTATGAATGGCAAATGGATAAATTTCAAGCATCGTTCTTGTCTTATTCACCTTTAGAAATTATTTATTGGGTTGTTTTACTTGTTCTTTTGATTTTGGTGGTGTTATTTAATATTGGTTTTGTACAGAATTTAAAAGCACAAATGCGTTTCTATTTTTTGCTGGTATCCATTTTATTTTTTGTTTCTTTAATTGTAAGTATTTGTTTTTTCAATTATTTCTTTGATTTATTATTAATACCGTGTTTTCTTTTACTTATACAGTTTAGTTTGTTTTTTTCTTATCAGCAAAAAAGATTGGGAAATATTCTTTTTGTCAGTTTTGTTGTTTTATGTATTGCGTATAGAATTTTATCCTTGATTGGTTTATAATCTATGGAATTGGCTGCTTATGGTTATTTTGGTCTTTTTTTGGCTTCTTTTTTAGCAGCTACGGTACTTCCGTTTTCTTCCGAAGTTGTTTTTACTGCCTTGGTCTTTGGCGGACTTGATGCTTGGTGGTGTGTTTTTGTGGCAACTCTTGGCAATTGGTTGGGAGGCTTGACTTGCTATTGGCTTGGGCATTTAGGCAAAATGGAATGGATAGAAAAATGGTTGCGTATTAAGCCTGAAAAGATAGAGCGTTTTAATGATAAATTTCATAAATATGGCGATTGGTTGGCATTTTTTTCATTCTTGCCTGGAGTTGGCGACGTCATTGCTGTGGCAGCCGGCTTTTTACGATGTAAGTTGTGGATTGTAGCCGTTTCTATGTTGTTGGGGAAATTCTTGAGATATGTTGTTTGGATGTATTTTCAAGGTTTGTTTATCTGATTATTTTTTTGCTACGCTATTTTTCCATCGGAAAGACGTGAACAAGCCCGAAATAGCTGTATAAACAATATAAAACGGATAAGTAACTGCAGCCGGAATAATTGTGAGAATAGCTTTTTTCTGTTGTGAAAAGTTGAAAAATGGAATCAACAGGCAGCCATCGCAGAAAAGTTTGATGCACCAAGTAAGGATTACAAGTCCCCATATTTTTACGTTGAAAAAAGCATGAATGACAGCTATAATCCAAATTAAGCACCATGCAAAAACCGTTATTGCCACAAAAATTGTTTGCCAATCATGATATAGTGTTGTTTTTGCGCTCCATCGCTGATGTTGATTAAAAAAATCGGAGGTAGTGTCGGCTGGTTGTGTGGTAACAAAAGCATCCGGCGATTTTAAAAATTGAATGTTGCCTTGATTGTGTTTCACATTTAGCATTAAAAACATATCATCTCCCGAAACGGCTTTATCATTGAGATTTTGTGCATATTTTTTCCATGTGGAAATTGGGAAAGAAAGATTTGCACCACTGCATAAAATTGGCATTTTTACCCCGCATGAACCGGCAGCAGAAGCCATAAGACTGCCAAACTCTGTTGCCTGCATAGTCTGAAAAAAATTATTTGCAGTGTATTTTACGCCTCCAATTAACAAATCGGGATTGTATCTTAAATGATATGAAACAATTTTTTCCAACAAACTAACCGGAAGTGTACAATCGGCATCACAACAAAAAATGAGTGGATTTTTAGTTATGGCAATGGCTTCTCTGAGAGCTATTTTTTTGCCTTGATGTGTTGTATTTATAACTCGAAACTGATTATTTTCTTTCTCTTGTTCCAATAAGATTGCCAAACTATTGTCGGTAGAATGGTCATTAGCGAATATGACTTCAAAATTTTGGTAGCTCTGTTTTTTGATAGAGTCTATCAGAGGCATTAATCTGTTTTCTTCATTGCGACAGCATATAACAATGGAAACAGCAGACCATGTATTTGTTTTTTCCGGCTGCGATTTAAAAATAGGAATAGTATGCCACCCGTAAATAAACAGCATGATGACTACACAATAAATAACAGTAAAAGAACTTAGTATAACAATCATAATTTATGCTACAGCTAAAGTAAAAATGGATACTTTTGCATTTTGTGATTGTAAAATAGCATTGGCACATGCTATTAGAGTAGCACCGGTAGTTAACACATCGTCAATTAAAAGAATATGTTTCCCTGCGAAAGTATTTGTGTCGTGAATTTTAAAGATTCCATCGGTATTTTCCCAGCGTTCGTAAACGGATTTTTTTGTTTGTGTCGGATTGGCAATAGCGCGATAAAGATTTTGAGTTTCTATGGGACTTTTCAAAATCTCGGATAATCCTAAAGCAATTTGTTCGCTTTGATTATACCCTCGTTTTTGCAATTTTGATGGATGGAGTGGCACAGGAACTAAATAATCAAAGTGTTGAAAATCTTCAACTTCTATTAATTCTGATGCTGCATATTTTCCAAAAATATAACCAATTTCTTTTCCATTTTTGTATTTTAATAAATGAAGTATTTTTTGGTATTTGGATCCTTTCTGAAAAAAATAAAAGGCCGTAGCTCGTTCAATAGAAACTTTTCCCCAAAATCTTTTTTCGATGATATTGTTTGGTTGTTTGTGAAAATTGGTGCGTGGAATATCGTTGATACATTTTAGGCAAACAACTTGTTCGCCGGTCATTAAACTTTCGTTGCAAACACAGCAAAGATTAGGATAAAAGAGGTCTAAAAAATAATGCCAAATAATTTTTATTTTCATATCCATTATAAGGTGGGTTCTGTGGTGAAGAACAGTTCAATAAATTTTGGTACGAAGATGATTAGACCAATAATTGCAGCAGTGATGGCGCAAATTAATACTGCACCTGCCGAAATATCTTTAATGGAACCAATGCTGCGATTGTACCGATGTTCTATCATATTGCATGTACGTTCAATAGCCGTATTAAAGGTTTCTGCTGCGAAAACCATACCTATTGCGAAAATCACAAAAATCCATTCTGTGGCAGATAAAGCTAATCCCCACCCAAAGGCAACAACGATAATAGCGATAAATAAATCGATTTTCATGTTTGTTTCACGCGAAAGGACTTTCCAAATGCCTCTAAATGCGCATATAAAACTTTTAATCCTTTTATTCATAATTTCCAAAGATTGTGTTTGCAATACAAAGGTAGGATTTTTTTAAAAGAAACAAAAACTTATTTGTTTTATCTCTATTTTACAACTTCTGAAAAATCATTAACTTTGCAAATTATATGAATTTATAAAAAGATTATATGAAAAATTTTAAGCGTACACTTATTACTTCTGCTTTGCCTTATGCCAATGGCCCTGTACATATTGGACATTTAGCCGGTGTTTATGTGCCGGCAGATATTTATGCACGTTATTTGCGTTTAAAAGGGGAATCGGTTTTGTTTATTGGTGGGAGTGATGAACATGGTGTTCCTATTACCATTAAAGCAAAAAAGGAAGGCGTTTCTCCACAAAATATTGTAGATCGTTATCATGGTATTATTAAAAAGTCGTTTGAAGAATTTGGTATCTCGTTTGATGTTTATTCGCGTACTACTTCTCAAATTCACCACGATACAGCTTCTCAAATATTTAAAACGTTATATGATAAAGGTGAGTTTATCGAAAAAACCAGTGAACAATATTACGATGAAACAGCACATCAATTTTTGGCTGATCGTTACATAACGGGAGAATGTCCGCATTGTCATGCCGAGGGAGCTTATGGCGACCAATGTGAAAAATGTGGATCGACACTTTCGCCAATGGAATTGATAAACCCGAAATCCGCTATCAGTGGAAGTAAGCCGGTTTTACGCGAAACAAAACACTGGTATCTCCCGCTTGATAAATACGAAACATGGTTACGTCAATGGATTCTTGAAGATCATAAAGAGTGGCGACCAAATGTTTATGGTCAGTGTAAAAGCTGGCTCGATCTTGGTTTGCAGCCACGTGCCGTGAGTCGTGATCTTGATTGGGGAATTCCTGTTCCTGTGGCTGGCGCGGAAGGCAAGGTGCTTTATGTTTGGTTTGATGCACCAATAGGCTATATCAGCAATACAAAAGAATTGTGTGCTGCACATCCCGAGCTTGGCAATTGGGAAACTTGGTGGAAAGATGATACGACACGCCTTATCCATTTTATTGGCAAGGACAATATTGTGTTTCACTGTATTGTGTTTCCTGTTATGCTGAAAGCAGAAGGCAGTTATATTTTGCCGGATAATGTGCCGAGTAACGAATTTTTGAATCTCGAAGGCGATAAAATTTCTACATCACGTAATTGGGCTGTATGGTTACATGAGTATTTGCGCGATTTTCCGGGTAAACAAGATGTGTTGCGCTATGTGCTGACAGCCAATGCTCCCGAAACTAAAGATAACGACTTTACGTGGAAAGATTTTCAAACGCGCAACAACAGTGAGTTAGTTGCTATTTATGGCAACTTCATTAATCGTGCGTTGGTATTAACTCAGAAGTTTTTTGATGGAAAAGTGCCGGAAATGGGAGAACTTACCGATTACGATAAAACTACACTTAAAGAGTTTGCAGACGTAAAAAGTCAGTTGGAACAGTTACTTGATAATTTCAAATTCCGCGATGCACAAAAAGAGGCCATGAATCTTGCTCGCATTGGCAACAAATATCTTGCAGATACCGAACCTTGGAAAGTGGCAAAAACCGATATGGTGCGTACTGCTACCATTTTACATCTTGCATTGCAAATAGCTGCTAATCTTGCCATTGCATTTGAACCGTTTTTGCCTTTTTCATCGCAAAAATTGCGTAATATGCTTAACTTAAAATCATGCAACTGGAACGAATTGGGACATATTGATTTACTGAAAGTTGGCGATAAACTTGGTACGCCGGAATTGCTGTTTGAGAAAATAGAAGATGCCGCAGTTGAAGCGCAGATTAAAAAATTGCAGGATACAAAAAAAGTGAACGAATTGGCAGCATTTAAACCTGCAGAAATTAAGGAAAATACCACGTTCGATAATTTTTGCAAAATGGATATTCGTGTAGGTACGGTTTTGGAATGCACTAAAGTACCGAAAGCCGATAAATTGCTTCAATTCAAAATTGATGATGGAATGGGAGGGAGAACCATTTTGTCGGGTGTAGCACAAAGTTATCCCGAACCCGAAAAGTTAGTCGGAATGCAAGTTTGTTTTATTGTCAATTTCCCGGCACGTAAACTCAAAGGAATTGATAGTGAAGGTATGCTTCTTTCTGCTGAAGATGCCGACGGAAAACTTGTGTTGGTTTCGCCGAGCAAAGCCGTAAAAAACGGCGTGAGTGTGGGATAAAAAAATTATCTATAATACATCAATGTTGTTTTTAATCATCCTTTTTGGAATATTGACTGGTTCGTTACTTAGTGTCTTGGTGGGCTTGGTGGGTGCACGCCGTAAAATCGGTTTTGGGTGGACATTTTTGTTGTCCACAATTTTTACACCGATTGTTGGTTTGGTTGTAGCATTACTTTCCGACCAATTGCCAAATGGCGAACGTCGCTGGGGCTGTTTAGGCACCATATTGGCTGTGGTAGTCATTATTACTCTTGTGGCGGTTTTAGTTGCTGTTGTAGGTACGGTATGGTTGCCTGATATTTAATTTATTTTAGAAAAGGAACAATTTTTATTTTGAATAACAAATTATGGAAAAGAAACTTACAAAATCGGACAACAAAATATTGGCAGGTGTTTGTGCCGGTATTGCTGAATATTTTGGTTGGGACATTACATTAGTGCGTGTAGTTTATGCTGTACTGACTGCTTGTTCGGCAGGTTTCCCGGGTATAGTATTGTATATTATTTTGTGTATTGTAATGCCACAAGGCGTTCAATAAAAAAATGACCTCGGTTTACAATTTGGCGGAAGAATTTGTGGAATTGACCGGTTGTTCTGTTTTTCTGACGGGAAAGGCGGGGACGGGTAAGACTACGTTTTTGCGGCAAATACGTGAACAAACGCATAAACAAATTGCAGTGGTTGCTCCTACAGGCGTAGCAGCCATTAATGCAGGTGGTGTTACCATTCATTCCTTTTTTCAATTGCCATTCACGCCTTTTGTACCAACTTCAGAAGGAGCCACAAATCTCATTTCCAAACAACACGTTACTTCTGTTCGGCGTAAAATTTTTCAGGAATTAGAGTTGCTCGTTATTGACGAAATAAGTATGGTACGTGCCGATACGCTTGATGCTATTGATACTATTTTACGTCATTATCGCTATCGCAGAAATGAACCTTTTGGTGGCGTACAGGTTATTTTTATCGGAGATATGTATCAGTTGTCGCCGGTTTGTGTAGGTGAGGAGTGGGCGTTGCTGTCGCAATTTTACGAAAGTCCTTATTTCTTTCATAGTCGGGTAATACTTCAAAGAATGCCTATTTACATTGAACTGGATCATATTTTTCGACAAACAAACCAGCAATTTATAACATTATTGAATGAAGTTCGCAACAATCATTTGAGTGATAATGGTTTCCGATTGCTGAATTTGCGTTATCACCCGAATTTTCATCCTAAAGATGAAGATGGATATATTACTCTGACTACGCATAATCGTAGAGCCGACAGCATTAATGCTGCAGAAATGGCTAAAATCACAAATCCTGTTTTTTCCTATATTGCAGAAATAAAAGGTGATTTCTCGGAAAAAAATTATCCTAACGATGAGTTGCTGAATTTAAAAGTAGGTGCCAAGGTAATGTTTATTGCCAATGATGCAGGTGTCGATCGTAAATATTACAATGGAAAAATAGGTGTGATTGCCGAGCTTAGCGAAGAAGAAATCTTTGTGGTTTGTGATGGGGAAACAGAATCCATTGCAGTTAGCAAAGAAACTTGGGAAAATATTCATTATGGCATCAATAAAGAAACCAACCAGATAGAAGAAACGGTTTTGGGTTCATATACGCAATATCCGTTACGTTTGGCGTGGGCTATTACTATTCATAAAAGTCAAGGTTTAACTTTTGACAAGGTTGTGATTGATGCCGGATCTGCGTTTGCGTCTGGTCAGGTTTATGTGGCATTGAGTCGTTGTCGTTCGTTAGACGGCATTGTACTTACCACTCCTATCAGCGAACGCAGCCTTGCAGTAGATGACTATATTTTGGCTTTTGCGAATATGAAACCGGCAGAAAATGAGTTGTTTCGTCAGGTTCAATTGTTCAAATCACAATATAGTACGCAAATTCTCAATACTGTTTTTAATTTCTCGTTGATTGCCGGATTAGTTCGTTCTTTTGTCGATTATATCGGGTCGGTTATTACCGATTTTAACGAAGAAACACAGTTGTTTTTAGATACATTGCTGACGGATGTTTATGATATGGCAACAGTGGCAAATAAGTTTCTGCATCAATTGAACGGTTTGTATTCCTCCAATGATGTGTCTAAACTTCAGGAGCGTATTCAGGCAGCATCAGATTATTTTACCGATAAATTGTCTGAGTCTATGCTGCTTGTTGAGAACTCGCCTGCTGTTACCGACAGTTTTACGCAAGCGACAGACTATAAAGAGCGTTTGGAAAATATTTATGGCGTACTTGCCGAGAAACGTCATATTTTGCATGGAATTCGTTCCGATTTTTCGGTAAGTCGTTTTTTTCAGGTGAAAAGTGAGTTTGAAATGCCTAAAATACGAATTTCGGCTTATTCCGGAGAAAAATCATCTAAGAAAAAATCACTGGTTAAAGTGGAACATGCTGATTTATACGAACAATTGGTCGATTTGCGTAACTTGATTTGCAGAGAACGAAGTCTGTTGGTGTATATGGTAGCAGATACAAAAATGTTGGCGGAAGTAAGCAACCGCTTGCCTAAAAGCGTAGAAGAACTTTCTGCCATAAAAGGCTTTGGAAAGATAAAGACACAACGTTATGGCCCTTTATTTCTGGAAGTTGTAGTGCGTTATTGTAAAGAGAATGGTTTGGAAATTGGCATACAAAGTGGCATTGATTTTGATCAGAAAAAGGACAATGTTACATCTAAACCAAAAGCAAAAAAGGGCGAAACGTTAAAAATTACGTTAGAAATGTGCCGCTTAGGAAAATCTATTGATGAAATTGCGGTTGAACGTCAGTTGGTTGTTGGTACCATAGAAGGTCATGTAACCAAATTGATTGAACAAGGTGAACTTTCGGTGTACGATTATGTTCCCAAAACAGAAGTTGAAGAACTTACAACTTTAATAGGTAATAAGTCAACAACTATTTCTGATGTTATGGAACAGACAGATGGGAAATATGGTTATTCGCAAATCAGATTTGTGATGGCATACCTTCAAAATCAGCATTTGCAGGAGATTTGATTTTTACTAAAATTTTTTGATTATGGAATTTACAATAAAATCATTGAACATGTTGCCCGAAGCAGCCAAATGGTTTGTGAACAATATGGGGCAGGATACGCTTTTTTCTTTTGAAGGCGTGATGGGTGCAGGTAAAACCACATTTATTAAAGCGATTTGTGAAGAGCTGGGCGTCGAAGATGTTGTGAATTCACCCACATTTGCCATTATCAACGAATATACCGCAGGCAATGGTCGACCTGTTTATCATTTTGATTTTTATCGGGTTAAATCGCTTCAAGAAGCAATAGATTTTGGCATAAACGATTATTTGTATAGTGGCAATTTGTGTTTTATGGAATGGGCAAAAGAAATAGAATCTTTATTGCCGGATAATTATGTGAAGGTTGCGATTGTTGAAAATCGACAGGGAGAAAGAGTTATCACCATAAAAAAATAAACCAACCTCACGGCTGGTTTATTCTACCAAAATGTTTAACCAAAACAATTTTTCATCGTTAAATGAATTACAATATATCAAGCAAAAATTGTGCCAAACTCAATTTTTAGGAATAAAAATGAAAAAAATGATTGTTTTTGGTTTAAATATAAATATAACTTTGTATCTTTGAAATTCATTTGTAAGTTAATATACATGAAACATATTGGTGCTACTATACTTTGTTTGTTGTTGTTTCAGGTGATTTCTGCTCAAAAAATAGCCGATGCGGAGGCATTTTTTAATGCACAGGACTATGAAAAAGCGTGGGATATTTATCAAAATTTACTGAAGAAAAAACCAACAGATGGACTGTTGAATTTTAAAGCAGCCAGATGTTTGGTCGAGATGAAACAGCCGCTTGAAGCGATTCCGTATTTTACTGTGGCTGCTGAAAAGAAGCAGTTTCAATCCTACCTTTTTTTAGGAAATATTTTCTTTGACGATTATCAATTTGCCAAAGCGGTTGAGGCTTACGATAAATATCTTGCCTCTGTCGTTATTGACACAGATAAAGTTGCTTTGTTGCTGGCAAAAGCGCAATTGGGTGCAGATATGATAGAACGTGTAGAGGATATTGAGGTGTTGGATAGCGTTTCTATTCCACAAAGTGAAATTTTACCATTCTTTCGACGTCATCTGGATAAGGAGATGGGACAGATAGGAACTTTTTCGGAAATTTTTAAAACTTCGAAAAATCCTAATTGCTACGGTTTTGTTTCCGGCAGAAAGGATAGAATTATTTGTGCCGAGCCAAATGGTAATCAAATGAATTTACAGATTTCGTATCGTTTACTTGACGGTTGGAGTAAATCAACTTTGTTGTCGGAAAAGCTCAATAGCGATAAGAATGAAAATTACCCGTTTGTGTTATCGGACGGAATTACCATCTATTTTGCTTCGGAAGGGCATGAATCGTTAGGTGGTTATGATATTTTTAAGTCGCGTTTCAATTCTTCTACCAATGATTATTTGTCGCCACAAAATATCGGAATGCCATTCAATTCGCCCTTCAACGATTATTTGCTAATTATTGATGAAATAAACAATATGGGTTGGTTTGTAACCGATCGTTATCAGAAAGAGGGTTTTGTCGTTATTTATAAATTTGTACCTAATTCCGAAAAAAAGATTTTGCGAGATCAAGAAGAGGCATATGTGCGCGATGTGGCACGAATGAAATGTTTTCGGCGGGGACAAACAGTTTCATTAACCGAACAATCTGAACAAAAAGAAGCAGTACATCATTTGGATACTATATTTTTTGTAGTAAATGATTCGGTTGCTTATTCCGACACATTAAATTTTGTTAGTCGTGAAGCTTGCGATAAATATTTGACAATGTGCAAATTGAAAGTGCTTTTTTTGCAAAAACAATTTACATTGGATGCAAAACGCGAGGTGTGGGAAATAGAAGAAGACGAAACAAAACGTAAGGCATTGGCAAATGAGATATTATCATTGGAACGAATGCTGATAAATTTAAAACGGCAAATTACCGACTATGAACATCAGGCACGTTTGTTGGAAAATGCGGCATTAAAATCATAAATTATGGATATACTGTTTGTGGTAGTATTTATGTTATTGGGTATTGCCTTTTTTATCCTCGAAATTTTCTTTTTACCGGGTGTGTCGGTTGGCGTAATAGTGGGAACGCTTTTTGTTGGATCTTCTGTATGGTATGCATTTAGTACGCTTGGTACAGTAGGCGGCATCATTACATTAGTCAGTGGAGTTGTGGCGATGATATTTGCTATTTTTGGAGTTATTCGATCCCGTATGTTGGAAAAAATATCTCTTACAAGAGAGATAGATAGCAGTGTTCCTGCGTTTCCAGATACAATTCATGTCGGTGATAAAGGTATTGCACTTTCACGATTGTCGCCAATTGGCAAAGTGCGTTTTGGCGAGCAAACAGTGGAAGCAAAATCCGATAGTGGTTTTGTAGATGTTGCAACGGAAGTAGAAGTTGTAGAAGTGGACAAAAATGAAATTATAGTACGAATCGTTGAAAAATAATATTCATCTTATTAATTATTTAACTTATGACAATTTTATCTATTATTGGAATGGCAGTACTGGTAGTGCTGATTATTCTGTTTTTTTATTATGTGCCGTTTTTCCTTTGGTTATCGGCAAAAGTATCGGGAGTTAATATCTCTTTGATACAACTATTTTTGATGCGTATCAGAAAAGTTCCACCTACAACTATTGTCAACGCGATGATAGAGGCTCACAAAGCCGGCTTAAAAACAATTCGCAGAGACGACTTGGAAGCCCATTATTTGGCAGGAGGTCATGTGGTACGTGTGGTTCATGCTTTGGTTTCTGCCAATAAAGCAAATATTGATTTATCGTTTCAAATGGCAACTGCCATTGATTTGGCCGGTCGTGATGTTGATGAGGCGGTGCAAATGTCGGTAAACCCAAAAGTAATTGATACTCCGGTGGTTTCTTCCGTTGCAAAAGACGGTATTCAGTTGTTGGCAAAGGCGCGTGTTACAGTTCGTGCTAATATCAAACAATTGGTAGGAGGAGCAGGAGAAGAAACCATTTTAGCACGTGTTGGCGAAGGTATTGTTTCTTCTATCGGTTCAAGTGATACGCACAAAATGGTACTCGAAAACCCCGATTCTATATCTAAATTGGTATTAAGCAAAGGTTTGGATGCCGGTACTGCTTTTGAAATTCTTTCTATTGATATTGCCGACGTAGATGTAGGCAAAAATATTGGTGCCAATCTTCAGATGGATCAGGCTGAAGCCGATAAAAATATTGCTCAGGCTCGTGCCGAAAGTCGTCGTGCTATGGCAGTGGCAGAGGAGCAGGAGATGAAAGCAAAAGCGCAGGAAGCGCGTGCAAAAGTTATTGAAGCGGAAGCGGAAGTTCCTCGTGCCATGGCAGAAGCTTTCCGTAGCGGTAATTTGGGAATTATGGATTATTGCAAAATAAAAAATATTGAAGCAGATACACAAATGCGTGAAACAATAGCAAAACCAGCAGGTGCAAAAGCCGGTAAAAAAGAATAACATTTGATATATGTTTGAATAAGAATCAGTTGTCTATGTCAGGCAACTGATTTTTTTATGAAAAAATATCTTTGTAAAAAAAAGGTTGGCAATTTTGCAAAAATAAAATAAATGGATTACTTTCGTAACCGTAAATGATAGACCAACAAACCATAGCAAAAATTATGGATGCCGCTCAAATTGTAGATGTGGTATCCGATTTTGTGACATTAAAAAAGCGCGGTGTAAATTATCTTGGATTATGCCCGTTTCATAATGAGAAAACTCCTTCGTTTACAGTTTCTCCCGCAAAGGGAATCTTTAAATGTTTTGGCTGTGGCAAAGGTGGAAATTCCGTGCATTTTATTATGGAGCACGAGCAGTTGTCGTATGCAGATGCGTTGCGATTTTTGGCAAAAAAGTATCATATAGAGATTATCGAAAAAGAACAGACTGATGAAGAAAAATTAGCTCAATCGGAGCGGGAAAGTTTGTTTGCAGTAAATGATTATGCAGTGAAATATTTTATTGATAATCTGAATGATACACGTGATGGTCAGGCTATTGGTTTGAGTTATTTTCGAGAACGTGGATTTAAAGATGAGATTATAAAGAAATTTCAGTTGGGTTACAGCCTTAACGAATTTAGTGCATTTTCTGATAAAGCCATAAAAAATGGTTATAATGCTGAATTGCTCGAGAAATTGGGACTTTCTATTCGTCGTGAAAATGACAATTCGCTTTTTGACAGATTTCGCGGTCGTGTAATGTTTCCTGTACATTCCATTTCAGGCAAAGTAGTTGCTTTTGGCGGTCGCATATTGAAGAAAGACGAAAAAACAGCAAAATATCTCAATTCCCCCGAATCTTCTATTTACCATAAAAGTAACGAGCTTTACGGTTTGTATTTTGCCAAACAGTTTATTGTAAAACACGATCGTTGTATTTTGGTCGAAGGTTATGCCGATGTTATTTCGATGCATCAAGCCGGCATTGAGAATGTAGTGGCTTCTTCGGGAACATCGCTTACATTGCCACAAATACGTTTGATCCGTCGTTTTACGCCCAATATTACAGTTATTTATGATGGTGATGCAGCCGGCATAAAAGCATCTATTCGTGGCATTGATTTGCTGTTGGAGGAGGGTATGAATATAAAAGTACTTTTGTTACCTGATGGGCAAGACCCCGATAATTATGCTCAAACTCACAATGCCTCGGATTTCATAGAATTTATTAAAACACATCAAGTCGATTTTATTCATTTTAAAACAAATCTTTTGCTTGAGGAGGCAGGAAAAGATCCGATTAAAAAGGCAGAATTAATAGGAGATTTGGTTAAAAGTATGTCCTTGATTTCTGATAGTATTATTCGTTCCGTATATGTAAAAGAGTGCGCCGACTTGTTGGAAGTTGATGAAAAAATTTTGCATAATGCCATTAATAAGTTACGGCGAAAATATAGAGAAGACAAACAAAAGGCAGATTTTGTAACCACTAATAACGCGGCAGAAAAAACAGAAGTAGAAATAAAGGTTGATTTGCCAAGAACTACGGTAATGCCGTATGATGCTGAGGAAAAGAACATCCTCTATTTTCTGGTGCGTTATGCAGGAGAGGTTTTGTATGAGAAAACGGAAAATGAAATAACAGTGGCCAAATATATTGTGGAGGAACTTGATTGTGATCATATTATTTTTCAAAATCCTCTTCATGCGTTGATGTTAGAGGAAATGAGAAAACACATTGATGATAAGAGTTTTAACAGTTCTGTCTTTTATACCAATTATCCAAATTGTGATGTTAGCTCTTTGGCTGCAGACTTGATGACCGACAAGTATATGGAAAGTAAAATCTTCTTGAAACATATTTCTGACGAAAAAAAGAGGGAGTTATACAAACAACAAGAATTTGAAGAGTGGTTATCTCGATCTGTTCCAAGAGTTATTTTAGAGATGAAAAATAAATTGGTATTAGAGCAGTTGAAAGAGGCACGTGAACGTTTGAAATCGAATTTTACACCGGAAGCTATGAAAAAATATGCGCAATTAGATGCCTTAAAAAATGAAATATCTAATGCAAAAGAATTGGGAGAGCGAGTAGTCATAAAATAGTAACTAAAAAACGGGCGTGTTTTACACTGCCCGTTTTTTAGTTGGTTTTGGTAGATTTAATATTCAATTTTATCTGTTTTTTCTTCCCAAATACAGAATGCTTTTATGGCTTCATCTCGCAAAATTTGTGTTGATTGAATTTTTCTGTCGGCAGGTTTTAAGTCTAATTCATCGTAAATAAAAGAATCATCGAAGCCTATTTTAGCTGCATCTTTTTTTGTGTTGCCATAATACAAACGGTCGATGTGTGCCCAATAGATAGCACTTAAGCACATCGGACAGGGTTCGCATGAGGAGTAGATTTCGCAACCACTCAAATCGAAAGTGTTTAATTTCTTGCATGCTTTTCTAATAGTGCTTACTTCTGCATGTGCGGTAGGGTCATTGTTGGCAGTAACTCGATTTGTGCCTGTGGCAATTATTTTACCGTCTTTTACAATAACTGCACCAAAAGGACCTCCGCCACGTTCAATGTTTTTGATTGAGGCAGCAATGGCTTTTTTCATAAATTTTTCGTTGTAACTCATGATATTAATTTTTTAGTGGGTTATTTTAAAAATCGTTTCAATTTATTGAGTCCTTTAAATGGTGGAAATTTTACGGGAATGTCGAACCAAGTTACTGATTTCAGTACAGAGCGGCGGTTGCTGAACGCCAAGAAATTTTCGCGATGGTGGTATTTCCCCAAACCGCTGTTTCCTACGCCTCCAAAAGGTAGGTGCGGATTAGCAAAATGAAGAATAACGTCATTGATGCAAGCGCCTCCCGAAGAAGTTTGTGCCAACAAGGCTTCCGCTTTGGTTTTAGTATTGCCGAAGTAATAGAATGCCAGCGGCTTTTCGTGTTTATTCACGTAATCGACAACGGTTTTTGTGTCGGTAAACGTCATTACCGGCAATATCGGTCCAAAAATCTCTTCTTGCATCACCGGCATATCTTCCGTAACATTGTCGATAATAGTTGGGGCA
This sequence comes from Paludibacteraceae bacterium, assembly GCA_028694215.1. Classification (GTDB taxonomy): domain Bacteria; phylum Bacteroidota; class Bacteroidia; order Bacteroidales; family Paludibacteraceae; genus DUQS01. The sequence continues at coordinate 22,356 of JAQUTW010000032.1, forward strand.
ATGTAGCGGTTTTTTCTGTCTATTTTTCCTCCTACGACAATATCGCCGTCTTTCATTAATTTTTCCAGTCGTATAACGGCTTGTTCGTTGACAATGCGTGGGAAAAAATCGTTTTGTTCGGGATTTTCGCCGAAAAATTCTATCAACGCTTTGCGCATTTCAGCCAGAAGTTCGTCTTTGATATTTTTGTGTGCAAAAAGATAGTCCGGCGCAATGCAGGTTTGTCCGGCATTGATGGTTTTTCCCCACATTATTCGGCGCGCAGCCACTTTCAGGTCGGCATCTTCATCTACAATGCACGGACTTTTTCCGCCAAGTTCCAAAAGCAACG
>JAQUTW010000059.1 GCA_028694215.1 Paludibacteraceae bacterium
TACTTTTGCCCATATCTTTTCGTTGTTTGGTGGTACATACAAAGGAAAGAAAAAAGGCTGAATTCCAAACAAGGAGTTCAGCCTAAATTTTTATTGTAAAAAAGTTTTACCGGACAGCAATAATATTAAATATACACCTACCGTAGGCGGACGACAAACAGCTGTTGTTAGTGTATCGAGTAAAGATGCTGAAACAGTATCGATTGCAGTAACCGGTAAGGCTGCTGATTGTTCAGGAACCAAACGCGCTCCTTGGGTAGAAAATTTTCCTGACAGTACTTCCTCTTTTTATTGCTGGAGCATTTTTGATGTAAATAACGATGGAGTAACTTTGGATTTTTATTATACGGACGAGGCTTATACCGATTTAGTAGCGGTTTATTCTTTTTCGGAAGAAAATGCTGCTAATGATTGGTTGGTATCTCCGGCATTGGAGATAACAGAGAATAACACATTGACGTTTAACTATTATGTGCAAGAAGAATATTATCCTGAAAAATTCTCGGTTTATGTAATCAAAGACAATCCAGCCAACTATGCTCAGGGAACTCAGGTAATGGCTACAAAAACAGTATCGGACACGATTGCTACTCCTGTGAAAATTGATTTATCTGCTTATAACGGACAAACTATTTATATTGGTATTAAAGTAGAATCAGCAGCTGACAGTTATAATTTGTATTTTGATAATTTTGCATTGACAAAAACAACCGGTTTAAAGGCTGCGAATGTAACAGATATGTCTGTTTATCCTAATCCGGTTGTAGCAGGTGAAGATATTTATGTTAGTGGAGTGTTGGATGCCGTCGCATTAAACGGCATGCGTCTTGAAGTCTTTAATAGTCTTGGTCAATTGGTTCAAACGGTAAAACCAACTACTTCTGATATTACTATTCGTGGCATTGAACAAAGTGGTGCGTATGTCGTTCGCATCATTGATGGTAATGGGAAAATAATGAACAGCCGCTTTATTGTAAAGTAAACATTATCAGTTTGTAAATATATACTAAAAAAACCGACAAAATTTGTCGGTTTTTTTAGTATATATTTATGTGTTAATGGAGTCGCTTCAGTACGCTTAAAGGTATTACAGATGTCTTTTGCAGTTGTTTCGTTGGCACTGTAATAACAGTAGATTTTTGTTCTCTGTCATAATCTTTATAACTGATGGTGAATCGTATGCTGTCCGAATTTTGGAACGAAGGGAGAAGTGTTGAATAATCAAATGACATAAGCCCCGAATAGTTTGTCAGAGAAGCTTCGTTACGGGCATTGTGCCGTAGTTCAAGAAAAACAACGGGAATGCCGTTATCAATAGAATCTGCGATATTAATGTCGCGTACCAAATTTATGTAATGTGCATGATTCCCTTCCCAATAGATGTCATACATTAAATTTATAAAATGTCCGGAAGCCCACAAGCCATAAACATCTATCGGGTCGCACCCAATACTGTCGTTTTGTGTCTGATTATAAATATCTAACACCGGTTGTATAATTACTTGTTCGATGTGGTATAGTTGTATTGTTAAGTCAAGATTTCCGGAGTTATTTGATAATTTTGAAAATTCCAAGTAAAAGCGTTTGTCTACATAAGTATCGCGAAAGCTGATTGCCGGTGAAACTTGCATGGTTATGCCCGTATCGTCGCGAAAATACCATGTGCCATCGTCTGTTTTGCACAAGGTTGCAATTACCGAATATAGATCTGTTGCTGCATTCTTGTCAAATGAGCAAGATGCACACATGGTTCCTATGAAAAGAATACTAAAAAGTAATTTTATGGTTTTAAAACCTTTCATGCTGTTTCGTTGTAATTTTACAAACACATTTGTGTTATTCTACTTTAATAATGACGTAAAAAAGTGCAAAAAAGTTGCATTGAGGAATAAAACCTGAGTTTCTTCATCTTATGATATCATTATTCTGACTGTTTATGAAAGACCATAAAAAAGCCTCATTCTTTTAAATGAGGCTTTCGATAAATGAAAGATATCAATTATATTTTAATGTAAATCTTCTTTTTATAAAGAATATGTGCGATGCTCCAACACAAAACAATAAATAAAATGGCAAAGACAAGAGAACCGAAAATTTCGCCAAAAGGAGGAACAAGACATACATTATAGATAAAACCTTTGATAGACATATAAGTTCCTGCATAAGTGAAACCTATATTGCCAAGAAGATTGGAGATAATGCCTGCCAAAACAAATATGGCCATAGGATTGATGCCAAAACTTTCGAAAAAGACACACCATTTGCGTTTGCCATTGATATCTATAATCCAAATGAGCAAACTTAGAAGTAATGAGGCTAATCCGCAGGTTACCAATACGTAACTTGAAGACCATAAGCTTTTATTAATAGGGAAACTGTAATCGATTAAATAACCGATAAATAAAATAATGGTACCAAAGATGAATAATCGTTGAATGCGTATGCTGTTGTCTTTATCGGAATCGATGATACGACCGGCGGTAACTCCAAGTAATACATGTGCAATACAGGGGAATGTACTCAAAAGTCCTTCCGGATCAAAAGCTATACCACCCATTTTGTACATATGCGATGCGCCTAAAATGGCATTGTCGACAACTGCAATCCAGTTGGCAGTCGTTAGTTCCAAACTGTTTGAAGCCACCATTAAAACCCAGTAAACAATTAGAATTCCGCCAATCAGCCATGGAATACGTTTTGGGCGCACCAATAAAATAGTGAGTGAACCAAAAAACGACACTAATGCCAGACGTTGTAAAACGCCTAAAATACGAAGCTTTTCCAAATTATAAATAAACACCTGCAGCAGTTTATCGCCAAATCCCATGTCAGCTTCACGCAACGAAGCAAAGCCTCGGCAAATTAATCCGAAGTAATTTAATCCTAAACCAATTAAAAATAATAAAACCGAGCGACGTAGCAGTTTGAAAAATGTCTGTTTGGAAAATTTGAAATCAAATTTCTTGTATGACAAATACATTGAAACGCCCATGATAAACATGAAAAACGGGAATACCAAATCGGTTGGTGTCAGGCCATTCCAAGCTGCGTGTTTGAGCGGAGCATAAATATGTGACCATGATCCGGGATTATTTACGGTAATCATTCCGGCAATGGTAATACCACGTAAAACATCTAACGAAAGTAATCGGGAAGAAGTAGGTTGTGCCATATGAAAATTGTGAATTATAATTTTTTTGCAAAGATACAAAATAATGTGTAGTAAATAATTGTCTATTTGCAAAAAGAAAACGATTCATCACAAATCGTTTTCTCTTCTGTTATTTTATTAAAACCAGCCGAAAACCGTAACTGTCGTTTTTATCACCCGGAGTAACATAGTAACGAGAGGAAGTGCGGCAATCTCTGTCATTCGAATCCCATGCGCCACCTCTCATTATCTTATTAGAACCATTTTCAGCTCCTGTTGGATTTGTTGCAGTATGTTTCGAGTAGGTACTTTTCCAATCGTTGCACCATTCCCATACATTACCACTCATGTCGTATATTCCCAATTCGTTCGGGTGCTTTTGACCAACCGGATGTGTACAATTTTTATTGGCTTCTATATGGTTCCAACTCCATTTTCCTGTTAATTTGTTTTCGCCACTATTACGCCAATACCAACCAGCTTGCTCTATGTCGTTGCTGCCACAATAGTGGTGTTTTCCTGTTTTTGCGCCTCCTCGTGCTGCATATTCCCATTCGGCTTCGGTTGGAAGACGATAAGTTTTACAGGTTTTTGCATTTAAACGCCTCAAAAACTCCTGTATGTCCATCCAACTGACATTATCTACAGGGCAGTCTTCGCAATCATTGAAACGACTTGGATTGCTATCCATTATTTGTTTCCATTGTTTTTGTGTAATTTCGTATTTCCCGATGCAGAAATTATTTAATTTTACGTAATGTGTAGGATGTTCGTCTTCCCAACAGTCATCATCTTGTTCCGAAGTACATCCCATTTTGAATTTTCCTCCTGCCACATATACCATTTGAATATCAAAAACAAAAGCGTTCACTTTGAACATAATGTTTCCTTTAGGCATTGCCATTGGTTCTTTGTTTGGTATCCAAACGACATTTTTTTTGCCGGCTGTTACATTTATTCCTACATCGCCGGTTACGGCACGTAGCGGTTTTGTGTAAGTTTTTCCGCCATCAGTAGAAAGTAAAATACTGATAGTCGCCGATTTGTCTAATGTATAAGAAATTTGAAAAGAATCATCTTTCTCATCTTTTGTAAACTTGATATCGGTTACTTGTTGTGCAAATGTAAAACACAAAGGAAGAATCCAAACTAACAGAGTAAATAATAGTTTTTTCATAATTTAAAAATTAGGGTTATAAAAGTGATGGCTAAATTAATACAAATAAGTGTAACTAATACAAAGATTGATTATTTTTTTTTGCTAATGTTATTGGCTTTACCCGTTGTGCATTTAGGTAAGATTTATTTTGACGGCGTTAAGTTTTCTGTTAAAGACGAACAGATTCAGGTATTGTATCATGGTTAGTGCAGTGATTTTAGAAATAATCCGTGAGGCAAGTCCT
>JAQUTW010000033.1 GCA_028694215.1 Paludibacteraceae bacterium
TCCACCAGATATGCTACCTCTTTTTGAATAGGGGGCTTACTTTTGAAAAATCCAGTTCAGATTGCCAGTTAATAAGCAATCTGAACCGAATTTATATGCTTTTATTTTTTTACCGGACAGCAATAATCTGTTTTTTATAACTGTTTCTCGTTTTCGGCTTTGCATTGTTTGCAATAGCCTTTTAAATAAAAGTGATATTCTGTTACTTCAAAATCATATTTTTTAGGTAATGTAGGTGTCGGACATTCCATTTCCGGTACATCAAAAACTTTATTACATTTTAAGCAATAAAAATGTGTATGACTTTGTGTGTTAAAATCGAAATGTACGGTTTCTCCATTAATAGTTAATGCTAAAATAGCCCCATGATCATGAAAAAGGTGTAAAGTGTTATAGATGGTAGTACGCGACAGTGTTCGTATAACAGGTTGTAGTGCTGTAAAAATATCGTCAACATTCGGGTGTGTGCGGTGCTCATAGAGATATGTGATAATAGCTTGTCGTTGAACGGACGGCTTTATCCCGTGTTGTGACAGATAAGAATAAGCATCAAATTTTAACATGGTAAACTGTTTTATTAATGTAATCGTTACAATTATTAATTCGTTGCAAAATTACAAAGAACTGATTTTAAGATGAAAAAAACGCAACAAACTTTAACTGTTTTTTTTGCTTTTATTTTTTTAATATATTGAATATCATTTGTTTATGCCTGTTTGTTCCTGTAAGTAAAAAATATGCTTTATAACATATTTTTTGTTTAAATGTTAAAATATTGTACTACATTTAACTTTTAAGCTATGTTTTATGTTAAAAAAGTAGTTTTTAGTTGGTTTATTTGTAATATTATGTAAATTGTAATTGAATTTGATTTTTTGTGTTTTGTTTTTTAAGGTTATTGCGATGTAATAAATATCAATGTATATACTAATTTGTTATTATTAGGATATTAAATAATTGCTCAAGACAATTTTAGTGGTTTTTTCAGATGGTTCTGTTTGTATAATTTATTTCTGCGTTTTTAATATGTGCCATTTTGCTTTCAAATTAAAACAAAAACATTCGTTTATCTTTCAAATATGTATTTTTTACGAAAAATAATATCAAAAATTCAAATAAATTTGGATGGTAAAAAATGAGTTTATATTTTTGTGCCAATTTTATGACTCGAAGTTTTTTATTCCTATATTTTTTATGAAGCAGATGCCGGCTATAAAATTTACAAAGATGCAGGGTATAGGGAATGATTATATCTATATAAACTGTCTTGACATGGTTGTTGCCAATCCTGAACAATTATCTGTTAAGATGAGTAATCGCCATTTTGGCGTGGGAGCAGATGGCTTGGTACTGATTATGCCATCGGATAACTGCGATTTCAGAATGCGAATGTTTAATGCAGATGGTTCTGAAGCTGAAATGTGTGGAAATGCTTCGCGTTGTATCGGAAAATTTGTTTATGAAAAAGGTTTGACAAAGAAAACAGACCTTACACTGGAAACAAAATCGGGCGTAAAACAACTGCATTTGCAGGTAGAAAATGAGAAAGTAATATCCGTTACCGTAAATATGGGATCGCCTATATTAAATTCAAGTTTAATTCCTGCAATATTCGATAAAGAACGTATTATTTCCGAACCTTTATGTATAGAAGATAAAATGTTTTATATGACGTGTGTTTCGATGGGAAATCCGCATTGTGTATTGTTTGTCGATGATTTGAACGCAATTGATATTGCTTATTACGGGTCGCGTATAGAGAATTGTCCATTGTTTCCCGAACGTGTAAATGTGGAATTTGTGCAGGTTCTGTCCGATAATACTTTTAAAATGCGTGTATGGGAAAGAGGCAGTGGCGAAACGCTTGCTTGTGGAACGGGAGCTTGTGCTGTGGTGGTTGCCGGCGTGCTAAATAATTTATGTAGTCCGCGTTCTGTCGTACATTTGTTGGGCGGCGATTTGAGTATATCTTGGGACATTGAAACCAATAATCTGTTTTTGACAGGATCGGCAGCTTTTGTTTTCGAAGGCGAATATGGTAGTAAAAATTAAAAAAAGAAACTTATGTTGATAAATCCGCAATTTCCAAAGTTACCGGAAAGTTATTTGTTTTCCAATATTGCTGCAAAGGTATCTGCTTTTAAACAGTCGCACCCCAAAGCCAATGTGATAAGTCTTGGGATAGGTGATGTTACACGTCCTTTGACGCCAACCGTTATCGAAGCATTACATCGTGCTGTAGATGAAATGGCATCAGCAAAAACCTTCAGAGGTTACGGGCCCGAACAAGGTTATGATTTTTTGAGAGAAACCATAATAGAACACGACTTTTTGCCACGTGGAGTGAAACTTTTCCCTGATGAAGTTTTTATCAGTGATGGAGCCAAAAGCGATTTGGGTAATATTGGCGATATTTTGAGTAAAGATAATCGAGTAGCCGTAACCGACCCTGTGTACCCTGTTTATATTGATACTAATGTAATGGGTTGTCGTGCAGGTGATTTAACTCCTGATGGTCATTGGAGCAATTTAATTTATATCGCATGTCGTGCTGAAAACGGCTTTGTGCCGGAATTGCCACAAGAACGTCCGGATGTTATTTATCTTTGTTATCCGAACAATCCAATAGGAACGGTTTTGAGCAAAGAAGAATTGCAAAAATGGGTGGATTATGCAGTGCATAATCGTGTGTTGATTCTTTTTGATGCCGCTTATGAAGCTTATATTCAGGATAAAGATATTCCTCATAGCATTTATGAAATGGAAGGTGCCAAAAAAGTGGCAATCGAATTTCGAAGTTTTTCAAAAACGGCAGGATTTACGGGTGTGAGATGTGGTTATACGGTTGTGCCGCGTGCATTGAAAGGCTATACCATAAGAAACGAAAAAATATCCATGAATCATTTGTGGAATCGCCGGCAGAGTACCAAATTTAATGGGACTGCTTATATCATTCAACGTGCTGCAGAAGCCGTTTTTACACCTCAGGGTCAAAAAGAGATAAAAGAAAATATTGCTTACTATATGAACAATGCTGCTATCATCAGAGCTGGTCTTGTTGAGGCTGGTTTTGAAGTATATGGTGGCACAAATGCTCCGTATATTTGGCTGAAAACGCCCAAAAATATGAGTTCGTGGGCATTTTTTGATAAATTATTGCGCGAATGTCGTGTGGTAGGCACACCCGGCGTAGGCTTCGGGCCTTCGGGTGAGGGTTATTTCCGTCTTACTGCATTTGGTAAAAAAGAAAATGCAATAGAGGCAATAGAACGTATTCGTCAATCTAAAATTCGTGTGTGATGGAACAATTTTTATATACACCTCGTCGCCCCATACAGAATCCCCGCCGGGGATAAACATTTATTCTGTTTTTTGTCTTTTTTATGATATTGTAAAAAAGATATTCCATTAATGTAATTGTATATTAATGTTTTAGTTTGAATCTGACAGTGTGTCGGATTCGAATGAAGGAAGTTATTATCTAAAATTTTAAACAAAAATAATTATGAAAATGTATATACCGGACGATTATCGTCCAAGTTTGACACCGGAAATGAGTGAACAAACAATTAAAATGTTAAAACAATGGTTTCAGGAAGAGTTCTCTGTTGCATTGAATTTGCGACGTGTTACAGCTCCTTTGTTTGTGCTGTCGGGAACAGGTATTAATGATGATTTGAATGGAACGGAACACGCAGTTTCCTTTAATGTAAAGGATATGGGTGGAGTGAAAGCGGAAGTAGTACATTCGTTGGCAAAATGGAAACGCATGAAACTTGGTGCTTACAATATTCCTGTGGGTTTTGGTCTATATACGGATATGAATGCCATACGTGCTGATGAGGAATTGGATAATTTACATTCGTTGTATGTAGATCAGTGGGATTGGGAACGAACCATTTCTAAAGACGACCGGAATGTAGATTTTTTGAAGCGTATGGTAAAAAAAATTTATACGGTAATACAATCGATGGAACAAAAAATCTATCATGAATTTCCACACATTACGCCATGTTTGCCGGATAATATTGAATTTATATATTCGGAAGATTTATTGACCATGTATCCTGATTTGACACCGAAAGAACGTGAATTTCAAGCTGCAAAAAAATATGGTGCCATTTTTATTATTGGCATTGGTCGAAAATTGGCAAATGGAGAGAAACATGATGGACGTGCTCCCGATTATGATGATTGGACAACACCTACAGACGATAAACATTGTGGCCTGAACGGTGACATTGTGGTTTGGAATCCGGTGTTGAAGAATGCGTTTGAAATCTCGTCAATGGGTATTCGTGTCGATAAAACAGCGTTGCTGCGACAATTGGAGTTGGAGAATTGTTTGGAACGCAAAGATATGAAATTTCATAAAATGCTTTTGAATGATGAAATGCCACTTTCTATTGGTGGCGGAATTGGGCAGTCGCGTTTGTGTATGTTTATGTTACGTTGTGCCCATATTGGTGAGGTTCAAACATCGTTGTGGCCTGATGATATGATAGATGTGTGCAGAAAACACCAAATCATTTTGAAGTAGTGTCAATAAAAAAACGGTAATAGATTAAAGACACTTGGAGTGCTTTGCATTGTAAATTTTAAAGATGGAGAGAAAAAAGATGAAACGAGAAACTAATTTGTTGTATAACACTGATAATGAACATGATGCTTGTGGAGTAGGCCTTATTGCGAATCTATATGGCTCGAAATCGCATGGTCTGATAGAAGATGCGTTGCAAGTTTTGGAACATATGGTGCACCGCGGAGCTGAAGGTGCCGACTCTAAAACAGGTGACGGTGCCGGCATTATGGTTCAAGTTCCGCATGAGTTTATTTTACTGCAAGGCATAGCTGTACCCGAAAAAGGAAAATATGGCACAGGTTTAATTTTTCTTCCGAAAGATGATCGGGAACGGGATATTATGCTTGATATTATTAAAACTACGATAGCTGAAGATTCCATGACATTGCTGCATATCCGCGATGTCCCTGTCGATAGTTCGGTTTTAGGGGAAGCAGCAAAATCGGTGGAACCGGATATAAAGCAACTATTTGTGTCAGAAGCAGTGCTTTCCGATATACCGTTGGAATTACGTTTGTATATTTTACGGAAGCATATTGAACAGAAAGTGTTAAACAGTAAACTTTTGCGAAAGGACGATTTTTATATAGTTAGTTTATCAAGTAAAAATCTGGTTTACAAAGGAATGCTTTCTTCCGATCAATTACGTTTCTATTTTCCCGATTTGGTAAATCCTAATTTTACTTCGGGTATAGCATTGGTACATTCCCGATTTAGTACAAACACTTTTCCTACATGGAGTTTGGCTCAACCATTCAGGTTGTTGGGACATAATGGTGAGATAAATACCATACGTGGCAATCGGCGTTGGATGGAAGCCCGTAGTTGTGTTTTACAGCCTCGGCAATTTACAATGGAGGAAATTTCGCCTATTCTGCAACCTCACATGAGCGATTCGGCCTCGTTGGATAATGTGTTGGAATTTTTTGTTATGGCGGGTATGGAATTGCCGCATGCGTTGGCAATGATGATTCCTGAAAGTTTCAACCGAAAAAACTCTATTTCTCATGATTTAAAAGCATTTTACGAATATCACAGTATCTTAATGGAGGCGTGGGATGGTCCTGCTACATTACTTTTTTCCGATGGACGTTATGCGGGAGGCATGTTGGACAGAAACGGTTTGCGTCCTGCACGTTATTTGGTTACCAATAATGATACATTGATTATTGCTTCCGAAATGGGTGTTTTACCTTTTGATGCCAAAGAAATAAAGGAAAAAGGGCGTCTTCATCCCGGTAAAATGTTGATGGTAGATACTCAGCAGGGAAAAATTTATCAAGATAAGGAACTGAAAGATAAGATGGCACGGGAATATCCGTATGCCGAATGGCTGTTTAAAAATCGTATCCATTTGGAGGAAATACGCTCAGGGCGTGTTGTGCAACATTCGTGCGATAATATGTGGCAACGTTTGCGGGCTTTTGGTTATCAGAAGGAGGATATCGACAGGATTCTTATACCGATGTCCAAAGATACTAAAGAACCGATTGCTTCGATGGGTAATGATACTCCTTTGGCTGTTTTTTCTGATCGTCCACAATTGATATTTAATTATTTCAGACAACAATTTGCTCAAGTTACCAACCCTCCGATTGATCCCATACGAGAGGAACTTGTGATGTCTTTGGAGAGCTATATTGGTGCGCTCAATAAAAATTTGCTGCAACTGGTTCCTGAACATTGTAAGATGGTAAAAATGAACAATCCGATTCTTACAAACCGAGATCTGGATATTCTCAGAAATCTTAAGTATAAAGGTTTTCGCACATTATCAATAGATTTAACATTGCCTGTAACCAATGATTATCATGATATGGAAAAGGCAATAGAGTCGATATGCAGACAAGCAGCTGAAGCTGTCGATAATGACATCAACTATATTATTTTGTCCGATAGAAAAATAGATGAGAGCAGAATTGCAATTCCTTCTTTGTTGGCTGTGTCCGCAGTTCATAATTATCTGATTGAGAAACATAAACGTGTTCAAACTGCATTGGTGGTAGAAGCCGGTGATGTACGTGAGGTTATGCATTTTGCTTTGTTGTTGGGGTATGGCGCAAGTGCCGTAAATCCTTATTTGGCAATGGCTGTTATTGATAATTTGATAACGACCAAAGAGTTACAACTCGATTTTAAAACTGCAGAATATAACTATATTACAGCTGTCAATAAAGGTTTGTTGAAGATTATTTCGAAAATGGGGATTTCTACTTTGGGAAGTTATAAGGGTGCGCAACTGTTTGATGCCGTAGGCGTTTCAAATGATTTTCTGAGTAAATATTTTTGTGGAACGACTTCTGCTATTGAAGGTGTTGGCATGGAGGAAATATGGCGTGATGTGATGAGATTTCATACACAGGCGTTTGATTGTGATGCGATAGATTCTCTCCCTAATGAAGGACTTTTAAGCTTTAAAAAGGATGGAGAATATCATGCTTGGAATCCACAAACAATAGCACGTTTACAAACTTCGACACGTTTGGGCGATTATGCTAAATTTAAGGAGTTTACAAGTTTGGTTGATGACAAAACACAATATGTTTTTGTTCATGATTTGCTTGATTTTAAGCGCGGTACGGCAATTGATATAAACGAAGTGGAGCCGGTAGAAAGTATTGTGAAGCGTTTTGTGGCAGGAGCGATGTCTTTTGGGGCTATCAGTAAAGAGGCTCACGAAACTATTGCGTTGGCGATGAATCGATTAGGAGGAAGAAGCAACACGGGAGAAGGTGGTGAAGATGCCGAAAGATTTAAAACGCGTGCCGATGGAACGTCTGTGCGAAGTGCCATAAAACAAGTCGCTTCAGGGCGTTTTGGCGTAACAACTGCCTATTTGGTAAATGCCGATGAAATTCAAATAAAAGTGGCACAAGGTGCAAAGCCCGGTGAAGGCGGACAATTACCCGGTTTTAAAGTTGATGAGGTAATTGCAAAAACACGCCATTCAATTCCCGGTATATCTTTGATTTCTCCGCCTCCGCATCACGATATTTATTCAATAGAGGATTTGGCACAACTCATCTATGATTTGAAAACGGTCAATCCCAATGCTCGGGTAAGTGTAAAACTGGTGTCAGAAAAAGGAATTGGAACAATTGCTGCAGGAGTTGCCAAAGCCAAAGCCGATTTGGTAGTGATTAGTGGAGCGGAAGGTGGTACCGGAGCGTCTCCGTTAAGTTCTATTCGTTATGCAGGATTACCGGCCGAAATAGGTTTGGCAGAAACACAGCAAACGCTGGTGTTGAACAATTTGCGAGGTCAGGTAACTCTTCAGGTCGATGGGCAACTGAAAACCGGACGTGATGTAATGATACAGGCTTTACTTGGTGCAGAGGAATTTGGCTTTGCCACAAGTGTTTTGATTGTACTGGGATGTGTAATGAAACGTGAATGTCATATGAATACTTGTCCTATGGGGGTGGCGACACAGAATGAGGAATTACGGAAACGTTTTCGTGGTCATGCTGATTATTTAGTAAACTATTTCTCGTTTTTGGCACAGGAAATACGTGAATATTTGGCAGCAATGGGGTATCGAAAAATGGATGATATTATAGGTCGTGCCGATTTGTTGTATCGAAAGAACATAAAATCGGACAATACCAAATTAAACAAAGTGAATTTAAGTAAACTAATATCAGTTCCTGAAGTTGCAAAAATCAATGCTATTCGCCATGGCGAAGTTGCAAACAAACGATTAGAAGGGCGGTTAAATGAACAAATTTTGAAAGCCTCAAAACCGGCGTTGGATTTACGACAACCCGTAGAGTTAAGTTATCGCATTAACAATACAGATAGGGCTGTTGGAACTTTGTTGTCGGGACGCATTGTGGAATGTTATGGCGAAGCAGGCTTAAATGATGGAACTGTAACTTGTAATTTTAAAGGGTCGGCAGGCCAAAGTTTTGGAGCTTTTCTTGCCAATGGCGTTACGTTGCGTTTGAATGGAGATGCTAATGATTATGTTGGTAAAGGTTTGTCCGGAGGTCAAATTATCATCAAACCCACAGAAGGAGTGGACTTTCTTCCTGAAGAAAATGTCATCGCCGGAAATACGATACTTTACGGTGCAACGTCAGGACGTGTGTATATCAATGGTTGCGTAGGTGAACGTTTTTGTGTGCGTAATAGTGGCGCAGTTGCTGTTGTGGAAGGAGTAGGCGATCATTGTTGTGAATATATGACAGGTGGTTGTACGGTTGTGTTAGGAAAAACGGGACGTAATTTTGCTGCCGGAATGAGTGGCGGAACAGCTTATGTTTGGAATAAAGATGGCGATTTTGATTACTATTGCAACATGGAAATGATAGAGATATCTTTGATTGAAGATGAAGCCGATAATAGTGAGTTGCACAAGTTGGTTATGGAACATTATATTTATACCAACAGTCCTTTGGCAAAACGTATGTTGGACAATTGGCAGGAATATCAACAGCAATTTGTTAAAGTAATGCCTATCGAATACAAGCGTATTCTGCAAGAGAAAAAACGAAATGACAAAGTTGATTAAAACAAATCGGCGATTTTGGCATTGCACATTTGTACAAGGTCGTTAGGCGCAATTTTTATCTGTAAGCCACGCTGCCCTGCACTGATATAAATGAACGAAAGTTGTGTGCAGGTAGAGTGAATGTAAGTAGGAAACGACTTTTTCATGCCGATAGGAGAGCAGCCGCCACGAATATAGCCGGTAATTGTTAGCAACTCTTTCATGGGAATTAGATCGCATTTTTTGTTGCCGGAAATTTGTGCGGCTTGCTTTAAATTGATTTCATCGGCACCGGGAATGACACATACAAAATAACCGCTTTTATCACCATGTAAAACCAAGGTCTTAAATACATTTTCTATTGGTTCATTCAATTCGGAAGCAACGTGCGTGGCACTTAAATCCGATTCGTCAAATTTATAAGGAATCAGTTCGTAGTTAATATGTTTACCGTCTAATAAACGTGCGGCATTGGTCTTTTGTAGTTTCATTTTGAGTTGAGGATATCAGCCAAATGAATACCTCTCATCGGTAATTTGTGTTTTATCAGATAGCCGTTAATGTTCATCAGGCAGGAGGCTTCGGTAGAAACAATAAATTCGGCTCCTGTTGCGATGGCATGACGTACTTTTTTTTCGACCATGGCAGATGAAATGTCGGTGTATTTTACCGAGAAAGTTCCTCCAAAACCACAGCAGGTCGTGCTTTCTTCCATTGGTATCAGTTCTAAACCTTTTACATGAGATAAAAGTTTGAAAGGTTCCTCTTTGATGCCATATTCGCGTAAAGCCGAACAGGATTCGTGAAATGTAATTTTATGCGAAAAGGTAGCTCCTACATCTTCAATATGTAACTGGTTGACTAAAAAATCGGAAAGTTCAAAGATATTGGAAGCTATTTTGTTGCATAAAGCCAACTTCTCGGCATCGTTGGCAAATAACTTGTGGTAATGTTTTTTTATGAAACCGGCACATGAGCCAGAAGGACTGACAATTGGCATCTCCAAAGAAAAATCGTTGAAAAATTTTTCGGCTAAATAGAGCGTCTCTTTCCAATAACCACTATTGAAGGCCGGCTGACCGCAGCAAGTCTGATTCGGGTTATAAATTACTTCACAACCGACACGTTCTAAAATCTCGACTGTATTTTGGGCAGTTTGAGGATAAAATTGGTCAATATAGCAAGGGACAAAAATTTGTACTTTCATAATTGTGAGGAGTTGTTTAATTTGAGGGTTTAATAGAAAAATCGACAAAAATGGGGAGGTGGTCGCTGTATCCGTTATTAAATTTCATACCTATATAGGTTCTTGACGGTTGCTTGCCAAGATAGTGTCTGTCTTCTTCCAATAACCATTCGGCATCAAAAACTTCTGCACTGTTGGGAACGATGGAAGTAGTATTGGCGTGCAGCAAGTTGCCTGACACAATCATTTGATCCAACATTCCCCATTCTCCATCGTGTTTGTAGCTACCAATTACACCTTCAACGTGTGTATGATAAAACAAATTGTAAAGGCATGTATCATTTATTATGTTGGAATCTGTGGGAATCGCCATTGCACGGAGCGTTTGGCTTATGCTTTTGTTGGTTGGGTAATCATTGAAATCGCCCATAATTAAGATGTTGGCAGTTGGGGAATATTGTAAAAGACTGTCAACTTTATGGCGTAATACAGAAGCAACATATATGCGTCTTGGTTCACTGGCTAAAGCCCCGCCAAGGCGTGATGGGAAATGATTGACAAAAATGTGCAGCGTATCGGAATTGTTTGCAACGCCTTTTACATAAAGAATATCGCGTGTCTTTTTTTCCGGATTATCAGGAAACGTAATATTTATGGCTTCTGAAAAAATAGGACAAAACCTGTTTTTTTGATAAAGTAAACCGACATCTACGCCGCGAGCATCGGGAGATTCGTAATGAACAATTTGATAATGAAAGGCTTTTAGTGGTGCATAACAGGTTAAATCTTCCAATACATGACGATTTTCTATTTCGCACAGACCGACTATTGCCGGTGGATTCCAGCCGCCAATTGCCGTGATGACTTTTGAGATATTGCTTAACTTCGTATTATATTTTTTATATGTCCACCCTCGTTTGCCTCCCTGTAAATATTCGGAGTCGTTGGTTAAAGAATCATCGCGAATATCAAACAAATTTTCTACATTATAGCAAACAACTCTGAATGGCTTCGACTGCGGCAACGCTTTCGGAATGCAACAACATAAAAGAATGAACAAAATCCAATAATATCGTTTCATAGATTTTTATCTTTCGTAAGCACCCAAATCGGGTCCCGAATCGCCTAATCGGCTCTTTCCCAACCTATCAACCGGATAGCGTTCCGAAACGCTTCTGTTGGCTTTTCCTATGGCTATTGAACGAACATCTAATTGAAAATTATAATAGCCTGTAGTTTTTATGTTTTGGATAGATGTATTCATAAAAACAGTGTCGCGAACAGATGAATTTTCACCTGAATTTTGCGAAGGAGCCCAAGTAATATGATCATATTCCGAGCGTGTCTCTTTTACTGCTTTTATAAGGCAATTGCTGAGTAATACATTGAAAGATGTGCCGAGTGTGTCTTTTTGAAGTGTAATTTCGTTGGCATGGTTCCCAAAAATAATAGAGTTCTCAAAAACGGACGATGAAATGGGAAACAAGTACATTAAATTATCACTGACAATATAATTGGTAATCAAAAGGGCTGGCTCAGTGCGTGTGTCCCATTCGTAGTAATTGGCAATGGTGGAATGTTCTACTTTCGATTCGCCTCCGATAATGGTTATACAAGCACTTCCGCAATTGGAAATCTCGCTGTTTTCAACCGTTAATGATGCGTTTTGTGAGTAAATACCATATTGTTTCATGGTGTGAATCTGGCTGTTTTTAAGTAATAATTCAGGATGGGTTGTGCCCAAACCTACCAATAAAACACCCATTTTTCCTCCCCGAATAATGGTGTGATCCATTTCATGAGAGCCTTTTTTTGATTGTAAATAAATGCTGCCCCATTGGGCCGGCAAATAATCGTATGGCGTTTTATCTACGTCCTGCATACAGTCGAAACGGTCGCCTCGCATAATTACCGGCTTGTCTAATGTACCTTGAGTTTTTAGGTTTCCATCTACAATAAGGTTGGCGTTAGCATGAAAATAAAGCTTTGTATTTTCTTTTATGGTCAATGTTGTACCATTTGCCACATGTATGTAATTGAAAATCAAGTATGGGCGAACATCTGTCAAAATTGTGTCTTGCGAAAAACTTCTTGAATTAAAAATAATGGCATCTTGCCCGTAACCCATCAGTTTTACGTTGCTGGTTACGCCGTTCACAATAAATTCAACAGCGTCTTCAAAATAGACAGGTGTGGCTTTGTCCGTTGGGTCAATTGTCAATTCGACAAAAATATACAAACTGTCTTGCGCTTTTATTTGAATATCGGTAACAATATTTGAATCGTCGGGGAGTCGCCCGTCCACATTCATACGAAAAAGCGAATGAGTTCCTCCGGCTAAACGCACAGAACTGATTTTCAATGCTTTTTTGTTACGGTTATAAACCAAAAAGGAGGTCGTGCGTGACGGAATAGTGGTAAATATGGTGTCGAATGATATGGTATCTGACGAAAATTCAATGACACAAGAAGGGTCGTCCGTGAAAGTTTCATCAACGCACCCTGTGAATGTCGCAACAAATGCTATAAAAATACTTACGAGAAAAGATATTCGCTTCATTATATAAAAAAGTTTTTGAAAACTTCTTGCAAATTTACTAATAAACGGCTATATTTGTCAATTATTCTACAAATTTATTTTTTGACGATTATGGCAAGCAGAAGACAACTTAAAAAAAACATTCAGATAGTCACTTCTGAATTATTGAATTATTCGTATGTTAATTGTTTTATTTACAATAAATTAACAATAGAACAACTTTATGAAATTATGCAAAAAGTAGCAATTTTGAATAATGATTTTCTGGATCGTGCCAATCATCCGGACGGTACAGACAATCCTAAAATTGTGAAAGTTTACTATGCGCGTTTAATCACCGAGTTTAATACTCAGGTAGAAGCGGCTTGTGGCGAGATTGAAAAAATGATGAACACGAAAAAATCGTAAACTTTCTTTGAAATAAGTTGCTTGTATCAGATTATAAAAAAACGCATTAGTTTGTAATGCGTTTTTTTGTTGATTATTTGCGATTTCGCCATGGCTTGTCAAAGTTGGCACTTCGTTTTTTGCTACTCTTTTTCGAATGTTCCGATTGGTCAGAGTAATATTTCTTTTTGTCTGAACGTTTGTAATCTCCGTCTTGTCGTTTGTGTTTGTCTGAATGTTTGTCACTCCATTCTTCTTTTGCACGTTCGCCGGCTATGGTCACTCTCACGTTGCTGTGGTCGAATGCTTTTAATACCTGATTTACTTGGTCGGCAAAAATATCGAAGAAAGTAAATTTATTGGTAATTTCTATATCGCCTACACTTATGGACTTGTCGTTTGTCGTGTCATTGATGATGCCCAGAACCATACGTGGATTTGCATTCTGTTTCTCTCCAACCGACATTTTTAATCGTACTTTTTGTCCACGTTTTGTTCGGTTTCCTCTTTGACTTTTTCCGTCAGGTCTGCCTCTGTCTTCGCGTCCTTCTCTGTTGTCGCGTGTTTTTTCCGTTACATTAATGTCCGGCGCGTTTTTGTAATATTCGAGGAATCGATTAAATTCCAACGAAACAAAGCGCGTCAGCAAATCTTCTTTCGACAGATATTGTAATTTATTAAAAATCTGATCCATAAATGGATTTATTTGCTCGTCATTTATGGTGACATTTTCCATTTTGTCAATCAGATGAAAGAGTTGGCGTTTGCAAATATCCATTCCGTTTGGAACGGGCATTTGTTTAAACTCTTTTTTGATCATTCGTTCTATTTCGCGTATGCGGTTGCGTTCGCGTGTATGGATAATGGACACGGAAACTCCTTTTTTATTGGCACGTCCTGTTCGTCCGCTACGATGTGTGTAAACTTCCACATCATCGGGCAGATTGTAGTTAATAACGTGTGTCAGGTCGCTCACGTCCAATCCGCGCGCAGCCACATCGGTTGCTACTAAAATTTGCAAGTTACGGATACGAAATTTATTCATGACTGTATCGCGTTGTGCCTGGCTCAAATCGCCATGAAGCGCATCGGCGTTATAGCCGTCACGCATTAATTTATCGGCGACATCTTTGGTTTCTTGACGTGTACGGCAAAATACGATACCGTAAATATCAGGATTCATGTCCACAATGCGCTTCAATGCCAAATAACGATTGGCGGCCTGTACCATGTAGTAGATGTGTTCTACGTTGTCGGCTCCGGAATTGCGCACTCCAACCGAAATTTCAGTGGCGTCGTGCATATAACGTTTGGCAATTTTTGCAATTTCGTTTGGCATTGTAGCCGAAAAAAGCAATGTGCGACGATCATTTGGGACGGATTCCAATATGGTTTCCAAATCGTCTTTGAATCCCATGTTGAGCATTTCGTCGGCTTCGTCCAAAACTAAATAACGAACATCTTCTAATTTGACTTTTCCTCTGTTTATCAGGTCGATAAGACGTCCGGGTGTGGCAACCAAAATGTGTGGTTGCACATCTAACTGACGAAATTGCGAAATAATACTTTCTCCTCCATAAACAGGTACAATTTTTATTTCACGCATTTTAGAAGCGTAACTTTTAATGTCATTGGCTATTTGAATACACAATTCACGTGTTGGTGACAATACGAGTGCCTGAATCTTTTTAGATTCTTCGTTTACCATATTCAGTATAGGCAGACCGAATGCGGCTGTTTTTCCTGTTCCGGTTTGAGCAAGAGCCACCAAATCGTTGTTTTGGCTCAGCATAAACGGAATAACCTGCTCTTGTATGGGCATGGGATTTTCATAACCGAGTTCGGTTATGGCTTGTAGGATTTTGTCTTTCAATCCTAACTCTTGAAATGTAATCATGAAAAAAATGTTTTTTTACGCTTGTGTATCAGCTCGAAAATTCTCCTTATCGGTAGCAAGACATTAACCAACGGTTCTTTTACCGTTTATGGTGAAACGATATTCACCAATTTTTACCCGCTGACCATTTATAAAAATAAAAGTTGAATTTTTTCCCATTGAAATCAACGCGTAAACCCACATTTTGGCAAAAATGCCTAAGAATTTAATCAAGAAAATACGCCGTCTGCGTATTGATTAATAAAATAAAATTTCTTGACGGATTTATAAATCTTTTATTTACAATTGTTTGGTTAGTCCGCCATTATTGTTTTTAAACGGCTGCAAAGGTACGAAAAATAATTGATAAATCTAATATGTGTTTGTGTGTGAGAAATGAAATATGGAAAATATAAAACTTTGTTTGTATTCTGTCTTTTATCTTGTTTTTATTAAATTTACACAATATCATCTTTTCAAAATACCCATATTCAGGTATCGTAAGATAAGAAATAGCGGTAAAATTCATTATTATTGAGTATTGTGTGTAATTTTCAATTATAATAATTTTATCCTCAAAATAAAGAGGTAATATTGTGGAATTAATAACCTTACTGCTTTTTATAAAATAGTTATGTGTCAATCGATGAAAATTGTACATTTGCAATTCTAAAATATATCAAAATTATGGAAACAAAACATGAACATCATCACGAACACGAACATCACCATCATGATCGTTCGATAACTTCGTTGAGTACGGCTTTTGTGGTCGGAACACTGCTGAATTTGGCATTTGTTATTGTTGAAGGCATTGCCGGTTTTATGTCCAATTCTATGGGCTTACTCTCCGATGCCGGTCATAATCTGAGCGATACGGTTTCGCTGCTTTTGGCATGGCTGGCTTTTATGCTGGCTAAAAAAGTTGCCAACAAACGTTTTACTTACGGATATGGCAGGAGTACTATTTTGGCTTCGCTGATAAATGCTTCTATTCTTTTGGTGGCTATCGGAATGATTGTGGTAGAGAGTATTCGTAAGTTCTCAAATCCACAGCCTGTCGATGGCGATATGATTATTTGGGTGGCTGCTGTTGGTGTCGTTATCAATTTTGCTACGGCATTGCTGTTTATGAAAGACCGCAAAAAAGACCTCAATATCAATGGCGCATTTTTGCATATGGCAATGGATGCGCTTGTTTCGGTTGGCGTGGTTGTGTCGGGAGTGGTTATTAAATTTACCGGTTGGACCATGCTTGATCCGATTATCGGCTTGGTTATTGCTGCCATTATTTTCTTTTCTACGTGGAATTTACTGAAAGAAAGCCTGCGTTTGTCATTAGATGCTGTGCCTGAAAGTATTGATGTTGATGCAATAGAAAAAGATATTTTAGCGGTAAAAGGTGTCTTCGGTATTCATCATATTCATATTTGGGCATTGGGCACATCAGACAATGCACTTACTATTCATGTGTCGGTTACGGACGTACAAAATAGTGAGCAAATAAAATCAGATATTCGTGAACTGCTAAAAAAATATGGTATTGCACATGCCACTATAGAAACGGAACCGAAGGATTATGTGTGCTGCGAAGGACATTGCGAACATGAAGTGGCAACGAAGAATGAATAAATTAAGATCTGAAAACTATTTAGAATCTTTTTTCTCCAATCGTCTTTTGCTGAATTCGCAGCCGCAATACTGTTGGTTATAAAAGTCGTATTCTTTGATAATTGCTGCTCTGCGTTCGCTCAAGCCGCCTATGCGCCAGTTTTGTCCCCAAAAGGTAATATCATAGTGTGATGCGGCTTCGTTTCCGGCACGGTTTATTTGTTCAAGACTTTTCCAACGCGACGATGCTAATGTAGTGGTAAAAACGGAGAAACCATTTTCAGAAGCATAACGAGCTGTTTCCGATAGTCGCATTTGAAAACATTTCAGACATCTGTCACTTCGTTCCGGCTCATTTTCTAAACCGCACATTTGTGAACGCCACAATGTGTAGTCGTGGTCGGCATCCACAAAAGACAATTTCAAACTTTTGGTAAAACGGATACACTCCTGCTTGCGGATTTGATATTCTTCTTCGGGATAGATATTTGGATTATAATAAAAAACGGTCGGGCGAATGCCGTTGTATAGTAAGCACTCTATTATGGCTGAAGAACATGGTGCACAACACGTATGCAACAGCACTTCTTTTGCATTGTTTGGTGCGGATAAAATAAGTGGTTGTTCTGCTTTCCCGAACGAATTTTTGTTGTTTGTAAGTGCCATTGCTGTTTCAGTTTCAACAACAAAGATACAATATTTGTGGATTGCGATTGATAATATCGGTAAATAAATTTACAAATGACTGATTATAAGATATTTTGTTTGATAACTTTTTTTGTTTGTAAATAATGAATATCTTTGTAACAGTAGAAAATATGAGATTGAGAGGTAATTTAATCATTCGCTTATAAAAACTTTTAAATATGGGAATAGGACAAACGGGAAAACAAAGTATTACCAGTAACAGAATTGTTAACTGCAAAAACTATGGGAAGTGGAGAAGCTGATGTTTTGGCAACTCCGGCAATGGTTGCCTTGATGGAGAAAACGGCCTACATGAGTGTAAACGCACAACTTGAACAAGGACAAACAACTGTCGGAACAATGATAACTATAGAACATTTGTCGGCAACGCCTGTCGGAATGGATGTGTTTTGTGAGTCGAAACTCATCAACATTGATGGAAAACGCCTTACTTTCGAAGTGAAGGCATTTGATAAAAGCGGCTGTATTGGTGAAGGAACTCACGAAAGATTCATTGTAAATTCCGAACGTTTTCAACTTAAAGCAAACGAAAAATTATCTCAATAAAAAACCACAACCATTTTTTGGCTGTGGCTTTTTAAGATTTTTATTTTTCTTATTTGCTTTTCCAATGCCCGTGCAAATTGCAGTATTCGCGAGCAGTAACATTTTGTGCCTCGGTTAAAAATAGGGCAATCGGTTTTTCGCCCGGATGCAGATATTTTCGCAAAACCACATTGTCTGCAATCAATTCAATCCATTCGATGTAGTGCTCAGCCATCATGGGATGTTCTACACTTCCCACGGTTACTTTGTAGCCTCCGTCAATCCTTTCAATTACCGGAACATGTTTTTCCTGTACAGCGTCTGTCGTATTTTCGGTTAACAACTTCATTGGCTGCCCGCAACACGACAATTCACCATTTGATGGATGTAAAACTTCTACAATATTTCCGCAAATGGCACAACGATAAACTTCCTTTTGTTTTGTCATAGTGATAAGTTTTAGTAGTTAGTTTGCAAAAGTACAAAAAAATCTGAAATATATATAATTATTCCAATTTTTCTGTGAAAATATTTTTTATTTTGCCGATATGCCTGCGACAATGCCGTTTGTGGTGGTTAAAACCCAGTCCGTATCGGAAACTGGCACTAATGTATTGATGATACAATTGCCGATTTTATGTTTCCAAATAATGGCACCATCGGTAGCGCGTACAGCTGTAATTTCGCCGTTTTTTGTTGCAGAAACAACCATTCCGTTTTGTTCTATCGGCATGCAGGCGTTGTGGTCGTATCCGTATTGAGCATCTATTTTCCAAAGAACTTCAGGAGTGTCGGTCGTTGTTTTTATGGCTACTATGCTGTCGTTCATACAACGGCTGTAAACCTGTTGTTTATCTTCTGAAATGCCGACAGTTTCTCTTACCTGATGAGCTTTTGTACGCCAAACTTCTTTTCCGGTTGTTGCGTCAAGTGCCGTAAAATAACGGTCGGGTGCAGTAATAAATACTTTACCATTGGCTACAACAGGATAGACGGCAGCCGGCGAAAAATGTAGCCGCGGGTGACCATTGTTCCATTTCCATACCAAATCTCCGGTTTCTTTATTCAGTGCGTAAAGGTTGGTATCCCAAGCACCGAAAATGACTTTATCGTCGGCAATAACCGGACGTGATTCGACATAACCTTTCAATTGATTGAATTCCCATTTTTGTGTTCCGGTAGTTAAATCCAAGGCGCGGAAAGAACCGTCGCTGCCACCTATGTAAACAGTATTGTTTTCAATGAGTGCAGAACCTAATACGGCATTTTTTGTAGCAAAACGCCATAGCAATTTGCCGTCTTCCTGATTAAGGCAGTAAATGTTGTAGTCGCACGAACCAAATACCACTTTGCCGTCGGCAACTGCAGGGGTGTTGGCAATGCGGCTGCGTGTTTTGTATTGCCAAAGTAGTTTGCCTTTGTCCAACGACAGACAATTAAAGAAACCTAAATCATCGCCATAAAAAACTTTATTGCCTGATACGGCAGGAGAACCGTAAATGCCTTTTTTGAAATTTTTACTCCATACTTCTTGTACTTTACGATAGTGTTTGTTTACCGAAAAATCGGGACGCGGAAAGGCTTTTGCGTCACCTTCTATATATACTTTTTGTTCCAAAGGCAGTGAATACCAATGAATTGGCATTTTACCTATTTTTTTCTCGTAAACATACAGTGAATCGCGAAGATTAAAAATGGTATATCCGCCTAACTCGTCTTTGGAACGTAGTGTAGAACGTAGAATAATACCAGGAATACCGTCGTAACTGAAAATCAGGTTGCGGTGATAATGTCCGCCAAAAAATGCTTGAATATTGTAGCGGCGTACAGCATCGGTGAGTTCGTACCAATTATCGACATCGCCCGTTTTTAAAGGATAGTGCGTTACTAAAAATACCGG
This sequence comes from Paludibacteraceae bacterium, assembly GCA_028694215.1. Taxonomy (GTDB): domain Bacteria; phylum Bacteroidota; class Bacteroidia; order Bacteroidales; family Paludibacteraceae; genus DUQS01. Next base: position 19,807 of record JAQUTW010000033.1, read on the forward strand.
TTGTTTTTTTCCTACTTCTTTCAATTGACGTGTTACCCACTGAATATCTTGTGGTGCTACATGGCCGTCGCCCATTTTAATAACCGGACCGGTGTTGAATCCCAAAAAGAGATAGCCATTCATAAAAGTACGAAATTTATCATCGCCAAAAACGCGCGCAAAATCCGTGGCTCCCGATTCCGACCATTTTGTTTCGTGATTGCCCGGAATAATATAATATTTGCAATTTAATTTGTCTAAAATGTCTTTTACTTTTACCAATGAAGCATAATCACCGGTTTCTGTTAAATCGCCTGAGATCAAAACAAAAGCAATGTCGCGTTGATTATTTAGGTCGGTTACGGCATTGATAAGGTCGTTTGTCGATTCTTCATTGGTCATTGATACGTGTAAGTCGGTAAATAGTGCAAATCGAAAACTGATATCCTGTGTTTGCGGACTATTGTCTTCTCCTTTTTGGACTTTGTCGGGTGGCGGTCCGCTCGGTTTGCTTCCGGGTTGCCCGCCCGGTTTACCTTGTGTGTAACCGATTAATGTGAAACACAATAGAAATGCTAAAATGGAAAAACGTACTTTGTTCATGTTTTTTATTTGTTTAAATGACTTTTTTGATATTGCAATATGGCTTCTGCGCTCATGCCCGTAGTTGAGAAACCGCCGTCGTGATAAAGATTTTGCATGGTTACTTTTTTTGTATAATCGGAGAACAAGGTTACACAATAATTGGCACAATCTTCGGCGGAGGCGTTGCCAAGAGGCGACATTTTATCGGCAAAATCGTAAAAAAGATCGAAACCGCCGATTCCACTGCCGGCTGTTGTCATGGTTGGCGATTGCGAAATGGTGTTGATGCGGACTCCTTTTTCCTGCCCGTAGAGTAAACCGAAATTACGGGTAATGGATTCCAAAAGGGCTTTAGCGTCCGCCATATCATTATATCCTTCAAAGGCTTTTTGTGCAGCAATATAGGTAAGAGCCACAATGGAACCACCATCGGCTATGGCATCTAATTTGCGGGCGGATTGTAACATTTTGTGAAACGATAATGCCGAAATATTGAGTGTTTTTTCAAAGAAGTTATAATCCAAATCATCATATTTACGTCCTTTGCGTACATTGGGCGACATGCCGATAGAATGAAGGACAAAATCTATTTTTCCACCAAGCAGTTCCTGTGATTTCAGAAAAACCTGTTCCAAATCTTCCAAACTGGTGGCATCGGCGGCAATCACTGGTGCGTTTAATGTTTCGGAAAGTTTATTTATTTCGCCTAAACGCAACGCTATAGGTGCATTGGAAAGAGTAATTGCAGCACCTTCGGATACCACTTTTTCGGCTACTTTCCATGCGATGGATTTTTCATTTAAAGCACCAAAAACGATGCCGCGTTTACCGCTTAGCAGTTGATGACTGCAATTTTTATTGTTCTTATCCATAATTTTTCAGGTTATAATTTGCAAAGTTATATATTTTTTCGGAATTCAGGAAAGTAGAAAAAACAGATGAAAAATTAGTTCTTATTTTTAAATAACGCACAATCGGCGGGAATTCGTATAAATCGGATTCCCGCCGGTGTTTGTCGAGTTTTTTTGCAATTCTGAAAATGCTTCGTTATTTGATTACAACTTTGTGTGTTTCCGTGCCAATCATGACTGTATATACGCCGTCTGATAGATAGGGCAGGGTAGTAACGGCTGTAGCTTTTCCTGAGTAGATGCAGCGTCCCGCCATGTCGAACAGTCGAACAGCCGTTCCTGTTTCTGCTCCCGAAATTGTCAATACACCATTTTGCTGTACAAATTGCAGATTATTGTTGGCTGTATTCGATACGCTTGTGATGAGTTTTTGTGCACGGTTGATAATCAGTTCAAAACGGTTGGAAG
>JAQUTW010000034.1 GCA_028694215.1 Paludibacteraceae bacterium
TATAACAGATATTGTCGCAAAATGACAGTGTTATAATTTTTACCTTTGTAATTCTCCAATGAAATTCGTTTGTTTTGTGGAAGGTCAATTTCTTGAACCATAAAACCTTTAAAATCAGGAAATTTAGGTGATTGAATATCCAACAAATCTACTTTAGAATAAATTTTATAGGTTACCAACGTATATTCCTGCTCTCTTATTTTATATCTGGAAACAATAGGCAGTATAAATAAGTTTTCATTGGTTATCTGTTGAGAAACTGTTACCTGTTGATTATTATTAGCCGAAGATTGCTGTGTAGAAGTAGTTTCTTCTGCCGGCAATACTTTAATTGACAAAGAATTAGATTGATATTTTTGTTTATCTACAACAATAGAAGCTGCAGCAATCGTAAAAGTTCCCTCCTTTTTCGGTACCAAAGTATAAGTATATCGAATGGTAACAGTTGATGACATATTGCCATTTACAATCTGCATACTGCGACTTTGTGATGTAAACGGTCCTGCAACTACGTCAAAATCTGGCATTTCAGGAACACGTAAGTCTTTCGATGAGGCATTGACCGTATATACCAACTGAAAAGGTGAACCATTGGGAACGACATCCGGTGCAGAAGCTGTAAAATTAACCGCCTCATTTGCAAAAGCCGAAAATGTGCTAAGCACACATACCAAAAACAGAACTATCTTATCTAAACGTTTCATTTCTTATTTGTATTACCAATCTTTATCCACACGATATTTTTTTGCTTGCTGAGCTTGAGTCTCTTTTACCTTTTCTTGAGTCTCTTTTTCATCTTGTTGCAATGCGTCTAAAATACGCTGTGCATCTTCTTTAGACATTTGAGACTGAGATTGTTGATTTTGCTGCTGTTGATTATTTTGCTGTTGCTCATCTTTTTTATCTTGCTGCTGATTTTGTTGATCTTGCTTATCTTGTTGATCTTTTTTGTCTTGATCGTCTTTTTTATCCTGATTTTTATCCTGATTTTGTTGCTGCTGTTGCAACATTTGTTGGGCATAAGCCAAATTGTAACGTGTCTCTTCGTCACCGGGATTATTACGCAATGCCATTTTATAAGCCTCTATACTTTTCGCAAAATCACCCGACTGCAACAATGAGTTACCTGCATTATGAAAAGCTGCCGCCTTTCTTTCTTTGTCATCGGTTAAGGTTGAAGCTGTTTGGTACTGTTGCAATGCCTCCGAATATTTTTTCTGACGATAAAGTGCATTGCCTAAATTAAAAGTCCCCGAAAATGATTTGGAGTTTTGTTCTAAACCTTTACGGTATTCTACTTCCGAATCGACATATTTTTCTTTCTCATACAATTTATTGCCTCGATTGACATTTCGGCTCTCTTTTTGAGAAAAAAGCGGAAGCACAAGCAACAATGATGTAACAAAAACTATCAATTTTTTCATAAACCTTTTATCTATCAAACCATTTAATCTTATTCAATTTCTTATTCTGCCTTACTAAAATAAAGGCTTCTATAATCAAAATCAGTAACGCAATCCATGCAAACACAAAGAATTTCTCATCGTATTGAGAATATGTTTTTATTTCTAAATTACCTTGCTGCATATTATTTATCTCTTTAGAAAGAACTTTCAAAGCCATATTGGAATTGTCTGCACGCACATAAATACCTTTGCCTGCCGCTGCTATCTTTTGACACATTGTTTCATCTAATTTTGAAACAATGACATTACCATCTCTGTCTTTTTTAAAACTCATTGTTCCTGCTTCAGGAATAGGAGAACCATCGGGTTTTCCAACACCAACGACATGCACAACAATTCCTTTATCTTGTGCCAATTTTGCTGCTTCGATAGCATCATCTTCATGATTCTCACCATCTGTAATAACAATAATGGCTCGCCCGACTTCACTTTGTTGGTCGCCAAACGAACGGATTCCTAAATCAATGGCAGAACCAATAGCTGTTCCCTGACGTTGAATCAAGCCGGGTGTAATAGACGATAGAAACATTTTTGCAGAAACATTGTCCGATGTTATTGGTAATTGCACAAAAGCATCGCCGGCAAAAACAATAATTCCCAACTTATCATCAGCCATTTGATCTACTAACTTAGATAAAATCATTTTGGTACGTTCCAAACGATTTGGATCTACATCTTGCGCCATCATAGAGTTGGAGATATCTATTGCCAAAATTGCCTCAACTCCTTTTCGCTGAGAAGTTTCCATCTTAGAGCCAAACTGCGGACGTGCCAAACCAAAAATTATCAAAATATACGCCAATAGTAAAAGATAAAATTTTACCTGAGGGCGTATTACAGATACTTCCGGCATTAACGATTTCAACAAATCGGGATTTCCAAAAACTTCCAAACGCTGTTTCTGAACCAATCTTGAATAAAGGAACAAGCCTACCAAGAATGGAACCACCAATAATAAATACAAAAAATATGGATTAGCAAAACGAAACATAATACTTAATTTTATGGCAAACGGCGTAAAACCGTATTATTTAAAAGTATCTCAACCAAAAGGCACAATAACGCTGCCAACAAAAACGGTAAGAACTCTTCACTCTTTTTAGTATATTCTTTTACCTGCAATTTGGTTTTTTCCATCTGATCTATCTCATTATATATAGCCTGTAGTTTGCTATTATCTGTTGCACGAAAATAAGAGCCACCTGTCATATCGGCAATTTTCGTCAAAACATTTTCATCTATCTCGACAGGAATATCCTGATAGCGTATTCCCATTGGCGTTTGAATTGGATAACGTGCCAAACCATGCGTTCCTACTCCAATTGTATAAACTCTGATGCCAAAAGTTTGAGCTATTTCAGCAGCAGTCAACGGAGCTATATCTCCCACATTATTAGAACCGTCAGTCAGCAAAATTATGATTTTCGATTTTGCTTCACTACTTTTAATTCGACTTACTGCATTAGCCAATCCCAAACCAATGGCAGTTCCGTCATCTATCATTCCAAATTTTACACTTTTCAGCAAATTAATCAGCACTGTATGGTCTGTTGTTAAAGGACACTGTGTAAAACTCTCACCAGCAAAAATCACTAAACCAATATTATCATTAGGACGATCAGAAATAAATTCTATCGCCACATTCTTAGCTGCTTCCAATCTGTTTGGACGTAAATCCTCAGCTAACATTGTTCCTGAAACGTCCAAAGCTAAAACGATATCAATACCTTCGGTTTGCTCGTCATGAACTCTATTAACCCGTTGAGGACGCGCAATAACTATTACCAATAAAGCCACAGCACTGCATCGCAAAACAAAAGGCAAATGAAATAAATAACGTTTCGGAGAGTTTGCCATCGCCTTTAAAAATGTAACGGACGATACCTGTAAACTCGCATGTGATTTATATTGCTTCCAAATGTACCACACAATCAGTGGTACAAGCAACAATAACAACCATAAATATTCAGGATTATTAAATGTCATAGCAATTTACTTTTCTGTCTGTTCTTTTGCACTTTCCTCTTTTGGCGTATTATCCAATTCCTTTTCTTTTTCAGCAGAAACTTCCGGCTCTTTGGTTGCTTCTACAAATACAAAGGCATCTGTCATACTTTTATCATTCTCTTCAGGAAACGGATTCCATTTGGCAAACTTTACCAAATCCGCCAACGACAAAATACGTTTTAATATATCATACGAAGAAGCATCTTGAGCAAAAAGCGGACGTAATTCATTTAATAACTCACCTGAAGTTTGCTCGGTAGCATTTATATTAAATCTATTTTCAATATATGTACGCAAAATATCTACTAATTGCGTATGATATTCTTTTATTTTGTCCTGCTGCCATAATTTTTTCTTCTTTAATGTGGTCAATTGTTCAATAGCCACTTCATGAGCTGGACGTGCCGGTTCTTGATTTCCTTCTTCTTCCGGTTTATTTTTATGCTTAAGTTTCTTAACCAAAAAATAAATTAACACACCCAACAAGGCTGCTAACAGTACACAAAAAACAACACGCAATAACAGCATCCAGTCAAATGGCGGTTTATATACCGGTTTTATATCGGTAACGGCATGTTGGGTAGTATCTACAGGGACAGACAGCACTTTGATTGACAAAGCATTACTTTTAACCGTATCGTCTGCTACAAAATCGAATGGAGGAATGTAATAAAGTGCAGAATCAAATGAGGTTATTACATACGATTGATTGATTTGAATTTTATCACTACCGTCCAACTTAACCGTATCCTGCAAACGTTCCACAATTTCAAGTCCATTAACGATAGTATTCGAAAAAACAGGCATTTTTACTGTCATGGTTTGAGGTTGCGTAATCTCAAATGACAATTTAGCTTGTTCTCCTATCAACAACAACGTAGAATCTATTGTTGCTTTTACAAAAAATGAGTTTGCAAAAACGATACAATTCAAGGACAAAAACAACAAAGAAAAATATAATCGTTTCATTGTATCCAAAATTAAAACTATTTTCGGGATTTAAAGAAGCCGATCAATGCTTTTACATAATCTGCCTGCGCTTCTATGGCAACATGATCTATGCCATAACGCGTAAGAATCGTATTCTGCATAGCACATTGTTCTTCCCATTTATTTCTAAATAACATCAGCAAACGACGGTCATTGGTATCTATCAACACTTCTTCTCCCGACTCTGCATCTTTCAATTTTATCCAACCAATCGCCGGCAGTTCTGCATCACGAGCATCATACAAACGAATACAGGCAAGATCGTGTTTTTTGCTGGCAATAAGCAACGCATGTTCAAAATCATTTTCATTAATCCAATCGGATATAACAAACGCCGTGCAACGTTTTTTCATAACATTCGTAAAATAACGCAAAGCGACACTTATATTCGTAAGCCTGCTTTGTGGTTTAAAATCCAATAACTCACGAATAATATAAAGAATATGCTTACGACCTTTTTGAGGCGGGATAAATTTTTCTATTCTGTCGGAAAAGAAAATGACACCTATTTTGTCATTATTTTGAATAGCCGAAAAAGCCAATACCGCAGCAATTTCTGCTATTATTGACTGTTTCAATGCAGTGCCTGAACCAAATTCGCAACTACCGGAAACATCAATCAGCAACATCACTGTCAACTCTCGCTCTTCTTCAAATATTTTTACATAAGGATGATTAAATCGAGCAGTTACGTTCCAATCAATGCTACGAATATCATCGCCATACTGATATTCTCGAACTTCAGCGAAAGTCATGCCACGCCCTTTAAAAGCCGAATGGTACTCGCCCGCAAAAATATCACGGGACAAACCTCGCGTCTTTATCTCTATTTGACGGACTTTCTTTAATAATTCGCTCGTTTCCAAAACAACAAAAGCAATTTAAATTAACAAATCAATTTAATTATGGAACCTCTACTACATTCAAAATATTATTGATAATTTCTTCCGATGTTAAGCTGTTAGCCTCTGCTTCATAGCTCAATCCAATACGATGACGAAGTACATCATGCGCAACTGCACGCACATCTTCAGGAATAACATAACCACGACGTTTGATAAACGCATAAGCACGCGAAGCCAATGCCAAATTGATAGAAGCACGAGGCGACGCCCCAAATGCGATAAAATTCTTCATGTCTTTTAATGCGTATTCTTCAGGGAAACGTGTCGCAAAAATCACATCAATGATATAACGCTCAATCTTCTCATCCATATAAACTTCACGAACTACTTCACGAGCTTTCAAGATATCGTCTATCTTCAAAATTGGTTTAATAGGAGCTGCTGCTGCACCAATATTTTGACGAACAATTTGTTTTTCTTCCTCTTTTTTCGGATAGTTAATCACCACTTTAAGCATAAAACGGTCAATCTGAGCTTCCGGAAGCGGGTAAGTCCCTTCCTGCTCTATTGGATTTTGTGTTGCCATAACCAAAAAAGGAGAAGGCAATTTGAATGTCTCCTCGCCTATGGTTACTTGACGCTCCTGCATTGCTTCCAATAGTGCACTTTGTACCTTTGCCGGGGCACGATTAATTTCATCAGCCAAAACAAAATTAGCAAAAACAGGACCTTTTTTTATTGAAAATTCCTCTCTTTTCTGGCTGTAAATCATTGTTCCAATAACATCTGCTGGCAAAAGATCCGGTGTAAATTGAATTCGACTAAAATCAGCATCAATTAAATCTGACAAGGTCTTAATCGCTAATGTTTTAGCTAATCCAGGAACTCCTTCCAACAGAATATGTCCATCAGATAAAAGTCCAATCAATAAAGACTCAATGAGATGTTTTTGCCCAACAATCGTTTGGTTCATGCCCATCATCAAGGAATCAACAAATGAGCTTTGGCGCTCAATTCGTTCATTTAATTCTCTAATATCAACTTGACTCATAATATTTTAATAAATAAATTAATGACTTACAAAGATAAATCTTTCAGTTAAATTGTTATATACAAACAACGTTAAAAAGTACAATTTTTGCATTTATTAACACTTAAAATAAAAAGTCCATTTACACGGACTTTTTAATAACGAAATACTACTTAATATATTGCTCATGCAATTGTTTAGCATACTCAATACATTCAGGATTATTTACATCAATCAATTCCGCAGGTAATTTGGGAATACGAACTTTACAGCCTACCATTACCTTATTAGGATTCGGTATCAAATGCCGATTGGCTTCATATATATAAACCCAAAAAACTTTATTACCATAATATTTATAAGAAATCCAAGCCAAACGACTTCCCGCAGGAACAGATTCTGTTGTAATAAAATCATTATATTCACGCGGACGCTCAAAAATTGTCGGTTCGTGTGTTTCAACCACAACAGCAGGAGCTTCCACAACTTCTTGCACGAGGGTGTCAATAGGAATTGCCATCGGCGGTTCTTTTTCAGATACAAACCACGAAACAACTGTTTGCGAAACATTTTGACAACCCTTTAAAATAGGTTCTTTCCAAAAATAATATGCAAAAAAGATTAGTCCAAGCAATGCAATAACAACCACAAGCCAAATAATGACACAACGTTCTTTTTTACAATTTTTCTTAAGTGGAGCAACATAATCAGAAGCTTTTACTCCCAAAGTAACTTCCGACTTGGCTTCTTGCTCCAAATCTTCCAATTTTACAGGCGGTGTTTCTGGTTGTGCAACAGGTATTTCAACGGGTGCATCAGAAGGAGCCAAATCCGGCTGTGCATAATCCGGTTCCTGATCTTCCAAAGAAGAATTGTTTATAGATTGTAAAATATCTTTTAACTCTTCAGCTTGTTCTCCCAATTTTTTTAGAGGTTTAACAACCTCTTCATCCGTCGTCTGAACCTTTTCTGCAGAATGAGGAGCAAGTACATTAACTTTATTCTTCAGTTCTGCTTCCGGCAGGAAATTTAATTTGTAATGCCCGGCAATCTCAATTGCTTCACCGGTTTGTACATTGACACTTTTGCGCGGTTGCATCCATACCAGTTTAAAAGTTCCTAAACCATTAACTTTTAAGATTTTGTCCTTCACAATAGCTCCTTCGGCAACATTCTGGAGTCCCAATAAAAATTTATCAGCATCCACTTGCTTAATACCCAATCGTTGAGCTAACGCATCTGCCAATGCTTTTGTATTTATTTTATTTTTCATGACTTAGAAATTGGTTTGAGTTTATCTTTCAAATTGATAGAAGGTTTGAATGCCACTACCTGTTTGGCAGGAATAACAATTTTTTCTTTAGTTGTAGGAGAAACTGAAACACGCAGCTCCTTACGGCGAACTTCAAAGGTTCCTAAACCTAAGAATGCCACTTGATCTCCTTCTAAAATATTAGAGGTCAATTCTTCAACAAATGCAGTTACATACCGCATTGTTTCCTTTTGCGACAAATCTGTGCTTTGCGCCAATTCCGATATAAATTCTTTATAATTCATGGCATAAAATTTTATTAGGGTGCAAGTTAAAAATTTATTTTTAAATACACAAATTTAATTTTCCATATAAATCATACTCTGTTGCATCCGTTATTTCAATAGGATAAAAACTTCCGACTATCAACGCTTGTTCTTTAGTTATCAGAACTTCGCCATCTACTTCCGGCGAATCAAATTCTGTTCGTCCAATATAAAAATCAGTTTCTTCTCTATCAATCATTACAGATAATGTTTGACCTATTTTCTGTGCATTAATATCAAAAGCAATCTTCTGCTGCAATTCCATAATTTCATCTACTCGTTGCTGCTTAATATTTTGTGGGATATTATCCTCGTAATGAAGATTGGCGTAAGTTCCTTCTTCATCAGAATAAGCAAATGCGCCTAAACGCTCAAAACGCATTTCTGTTACGAAATGCTTCAATTCCTCAAAATCCTCTTCCGTTTCATCAGGATGTCCCAATAAAAGTGTTGTTCTCAGATGAATACCGGGCACTTCTTCACGAATACGTGCCAACAACTCTCTTGTCTGTTCCGCAGTAATATTACGCCGCATTTTTTTCAACATATTGTTGGAAATATGCTGCAATGCTATGTCCAAATAATTACAAACATTATCTCTTTCCCTCATCACACGAAGAATATCAAAAGGGAACTGTGTAGGATATGCATAATGTAAACGCAACCATTTAACTCCTTCTATATCAGACAAACGCATTATCAATTCCGGCAATTTTAACGATCGATAAAGATCCATGCCATAATATGATAAATCTTGTGCAATAATTTGAAATTCTTTTACACCCTTACCCACCAACCATCTTACTTCAGTTTCTATTTCTTCAATAGGACGGCTGACATAATGCCTGGTAATAATAGGTATGGCACAATACGAACATGTTCGATTACAGCCTTCTGCAATTTTCACATAAGCATAATGCGCAGGAGTCGTTATCACTCTGCCACAATCGCTACAAGTTTCAGTTTTACCTAAATCGGCAATTAAATCACCATAATTAAATTTACCATAAAACTTATCTACTTCCGGAATTTCTAATTGTAATTCGTGTAAGTATCTCTCTGATAAACAGCCCATCACAAATAGCTTTTTCAATTTTCCTAAACGCTTACGCCGTGCCAGCTGTAATATCATATTGATACTTTCTTCTTTAGCGTCCCCAATAAACCCACACGTATTGACAACAACAATATCGCCATCTGGCTTTGACGCATCGTGCCGAACACGATAGCCAACAGCTTTCAACCGATACATTAATTTTTCTGTATCGACCAAATTTTTTGAACAGCCCAATGTTATAAAATCAATCAGCATAATCAATCCAATAAAGAATCTACAAACGCCGTCTTATTGAACAATTGCAAATCTTCCATCCCCTCGCCAAGTCCTATATATTTTACAGGAATTTTAAACTGATCTGAAATACCCAACACAACTCCTCCCTTCGCCGTTCCATCCAATTTAGTAATAGCCAATGCAGACACATCGGTCGCTTTGGTAAATTGTTTTGCCTGCTCAAAAGCATTCTGCCCTGTAGAACCATCTAATACCAGTAACACTTCATCCGGAGCTGTCCGCACTACTTTTTGCATTACATTCTTTATCTTTGTCAATTCATTCATCAAATTAACCTTGTTATGCAAACGCCCTGCCGTATCAATAATTACCACATCTGCGCCATTGGTTTTAGCTGAAGTCAAAGCATCAAATGCCACCGATGCAGGATCCGATCCCATTTTCTGCTTTACAACCGGAACATCTACTCTTTCACCCAAAGCGACTAATTGTTCGACAGCCGCAGCTCGAAATGTATCTGCAGCTCCAAGATAAACTTTTTTACCGGCTTTCTTAAACTGATAAGCCAACTTACCTATGGTTGTAGTTTTCCCAACACCATTAACACCTACAACCATAATAACATAAGGGGTATTAGGCAAAGTGTCGGAAAAATCGTGCATATTTTCGGTATCATTACCAATAAGCAATCCCAGGATTTCCTCTTTCAACACTTTATTCAATTCTTCGGTACCAATATACTTATCACGTTCTATGCGTTGTTCTATACGTTCTATAATACGCAAAGTCGTTTCCACACCAACATCTGAAGTTATAAGAACCTCTTCCAAATGGTCAAGAACCTCATCATCAACTTTCGACTTTCCAACAACCGCACGTGCTAATTTATTAAAAACACTTTGTTTTGTTGTAGATAAGCCCTTATCCAACGTGTCCTTTTTATTTTTCTGAAAAAAATTTAGAATTCCCATATTTTATTATAATTATTATGCTTGCAAAATTACAAACAATTTATTGATATAAAAAATCCCTATATCAAATGATACAGGGATTTTTTATATAGTAAAAAAGATATATTTATTTCGCGAAAAAATCTTTCACTTTTTCATTCAAAACCATTTCTTCTTGAAAAACATACGCTCCAGTTTTAGGTGATTTTACCATTTTTATCACCTTTGAAAAACTACGTCCTTCACCTCTCTGCAATGTTGCAACCGCTTTCTTTGCCATATCTCTTATTATTTAATTTCTCTATGTAACGTTACTTTCTTCAAAATCGGATTATATTTCTTCAACTCCAAACGAGTTGTAGTGTTTTTACGATTTTTCGTGGTAATATACCTTGATGTTCCCGGCATACCACTATCTTTGTGTTCAGTACATTCTAGGATTACCTGAACTCTTGCTTCTTTTGATTTTTTTGCCATATCTTAATCTCCCTATAATTAAGCGATTATTTTTATACTTTTCCAATCGCAATATCCTTTTGCGACTGCATCTACTAATGCGGCATCTAGACCTTTTTTATTAATTGTACGAAGCCCTGCTGCTGAAATATTTAAACTAATCCAACAACCTTGTTCTACATAATAGAATTTCTTGGCAAACAAATTCACATCAAACGTTCTTTTTGTACGACGTTTTGAGTGAGACACGTTGTTTCCAATCATTGCTTTTTTCCCGGTAATCTGACAAATTTTCGACATTTTACTTATAGCTTTATATGTTTTACATATTTTTCTCCAAAGAGTTTGCAAAGGTAGTGGATTATTTGTTATTCTCCAAATTTTTCAGACTTTTTTTTAAAATCTTTTTTTAACAAACGAATAACACATACTCAACTATTTTTTCTTCTTTGGGTATTCATCTACCTCATCTACATAATAATCTTCAGAACTATCATGGCGAAGAAGCCCCTTTTTATTACTTTTACTTTGCCCATAGCCATAACCATAGCCATAACCATAACCATAGCCATAACCATAACCATAACCACCATTTTTCTTCACATCAACATCGTTGAGCACAAGATAAACATCATGCATACTCCCTTGTATCTGCGCAATAAAGTTCTTAAAGAAATTTTTGTTGGTTTTGCCACTACGAACAACAATCAAATTAACATCCACCATTTGTGCTATAACATAAGCATCTGCTACCAATCCTGCCGGACTTGTATCAACAACAATATAATCATATTGTGTCTTTAAATCCGTCAAGAGTTGTTTTAACTGATCCGACCGAATCATATCACCCGGATTGGGAGGAACCACACCTGCTGCCATCGCATCAAACCCCCATTGAAGATTTTTGGTTATAATTTCGTCTAACGAAGCATTATTAATCAAATAATCTACTAATCCTTTTTGTGTGTTCAATCCTAATAAATGTGCAACACTTGGTTTACGTAAATCTAAATCTATTAATAAAACTTTCTTACCAGACAAGGCATAAACCCCTGCCAAATTAGCAGAAAAAGAAGTTTTACCATCATTCGGCTCCGCAGAGGTAATCATCACCGAAATACCTGATTTACGCTTGGTAATAAACTCCAAACGCGTACGCACAAGTCGAAAAGATTCGGTAAATGATGATTTTGGCGAATTTGTCGTCAATACAGGTTGTAAACTATTGGTATGGCGAATAAGCCCCACCAATGGATATTTTGTAAGTTTTTGAAGATCTGTTTCTGTACGAATAGTCACATTCAATAACTCCTTTAAAATAATAAAAGCAAGAGGAATCAACAAACCTAAAACCAAAAATGTCATATATGTTTTTGATTTTGTATTGCCATTTACCAACGAAGTTACGCGTGCCTGTTGTAAAATTACATTATCCGAAACATTCGATGCTTTACGAATTTGAGCCTCAGAACGCTTCTGCAATAAGAATGTATAATAGTTATCATTAATTTTATATTTACGTTCAAAATTAATCATCTGATGTTCTTTAGCCGGTAATCCATCTATTTCCGATTGAACCTTGGCACATTGTGTTTCAAAACTTTTGCGCTCTAAATCATTTACAGCACGAACATTCTTCAATACTTCAAAAAGCGTTTCTCTGATTTTCTGAATATTTTCTGTAATTCGCTGATAATTAGGGTTTTTCTCTCCTATCTGAGAACGTTCCAATTGCAAATCGTTAAACTGTGTTACCAAATCCAACAATGTTGGATCAGAGACTCCCAAACTTGACGGTGCAACAATTGTTTCCTCATTAATATTTTTAGTCAAATAATTAGACAAATAGTTAAAATATGCATCTTTTAAATCTAATACTGAACGTTGTTGATCATAGCTTTCCAACTTAGCCATTAAATTACCACTATAAGCATTAACATCTATAATATTATTCTCCCGACGAAAATCTCTTAACCGGCTTTCTGAATCATTCAGAGAGTCCAACAAATAATGCAGTTGCTCATCAATAAAATCAATTGTACGAATAGCCTCACTATTCTTTTTCTCTAAATTGTTAATTAAGAATTCTTCTCCCAGTGCATTCAAAAACACCTTGTCCCTTTCCACATCATTTCCAACTAACGACATAGAAATGACAGACGATTGTTCTCCCACATAATTAAGTGACAAACGTCCGGCGAACTCATCCTCTAAGGAATCAATGGTACGAAAACGAAAGAAGAAAAAAGACTCTGCTTCCAAAGGACGTAAACTGTGAATGGTAATAAAAAATTGCGAGCATTCTACAGGGACATCATATTGACCTCGAATGACAACGTCTTTAGTCTCTTTTCCCCTTTTAATAACTATATCAAACGAAGCATCATCTACAACAATAAATTTATATTCATGAAAATAGGCTTCTTGCGATACAAAAGTTGCCTTAATTGCAACAGGAGGATAAGAAAACAAGCTGGTTTTTTTAAATCTCCCTTGGGCATACATATCAATTCCAAAAGGCAATTTCTCGACAGTTTTACGAATCAAATCATAGGATCCAAGTAATAACAACTGATTATTCATATTGCGATATCCCTGATTAACCCCAAATCCCTGCATAAAATTATATTGATTGGCAGCTCCTTCTTCTATCATTAATTTGGATTCAGTTACATATTGTGGCTGCCAACTTCTATTCTTTAAATAAGCAAAAAAGACAACAATAATAACAGCGGCCACAAACAAATACCAATAACGTATGATACGCATCAACCACTCCATCCAATTAAAAGACGAACTACTGTCATCAAAATCAGAATTGACATTTACATTATTTTGCATATTTGTTGGTTCCATAATCTACTTAATATTTTTACTCATCAAGTTACAAACACAAAAGCACTACTTTTGATTTATTAAATTCCAAACGGTTAAAAACAAGGTAATAGACGACGTTACTACACTCAAAAAGCCCGAGTATGAATTAATCGCCCAGAAGTTTTTCTTGGACACATCTACATAGATAATATCATTGGGGTAAATGTAATAAAATTCCGAATCAATAATACTTTTAGAACGTATATCAAATGACACAATCTTTGTTCCTTCGTCTGTTTCTCTGATAATTTTTACTTTAGAATGGTCTCCCCCATCATTAAGTCCGCCCGACAATGCCAGTGCCTGAAAAATAGTCAATCTTTCCTTATAGATGGGAAAATAACCACGTCCGGCGGCACCTATAACACAGAAAGTACTGGTTGACAATGCCAAACGCACCTGAATATCAGGAGCAAATTCTTGCATCTTTTTCGTAACCAACTGTTCGGCTTCTTCCAAAGAATATCCTTCCAACTTTATTGGCTCAAGGAAAGGGAAATCCACTGTCCCATCTTCAAAAATACGATAAGACAATGAGTTAGTCGATGAACTCGCAGACGAAGGGAACAAGCTCGACAATACCTTATCGGTTGTAATAACACGAATCATCAATTCATCATTCACGCGCAACTTATACATTTGATAAGAACCTTGTTCATAATGAGGAAGATTTTGCCTTTCTTGCAACAAACCTATATTTTTATTGGTATAACAAGAACTCAGCAAAAATCCCAAAACACAATATATTAAAATTTGTTTCCTCATCCTTTTATTACGGTTTACACAGACCATAAATTAACAATCCAAACGACAGTGTAGAAATAACCAGCGACAAAATGCCCGTAAAATGAGTTACTCCAAAATACCTTGCACCATCAAATGGAACATAAATAACATCATTAGGCTGAATATAGTAAAATTCGGAATTAATAATAGATTTACTGCGCAAATCAAAGGATTTGACAACAGTACCTTCTTCGGTTTGACGAATTAGCTGTATCTTGGATCTGTCGGAGTAAGTGGACATATCGCCACTCATAGCCAACGCTTGAAAAATATTCAGCTTTTCTTTAGGTATCTGATAACGTCCTGAACCAGATTCTCCAATAACAGAAAAAGTACGATTCATTAATCTTACATCAATAGAAAAATTGTGCAACATATTCTGCAATTTGTCTTCCACCGCAACTTTGGCTTCACGTGATTCCAAACCCAGTAATTTAATTTTTCCGACATAAGGATAATTAATGCAACCATCTTCTCCTATTAAGTAAAAATACAAACGGGCGTAGGCATTATCTGAAGTTTGCTGAACATTATTATTATTTGTATTACCATTAAATAAACGCTGACTTTCTTCGTCCAGCGTGTAAACACGAATATAAATATAGTCTCCCTTTTGTAATTTATAATCAGTATATATTAATGTATCAGCGTATTCAGGAATATGTTTCCCCGATTGCAGGTAATTAACTTTTTTTGTAGTCATACAAGAAAAAAGGCTCAACGCTAACACACAACCAAATATGATATATTTTAACTTCTTCATTCTTACAATGGTTTATACCTATGTAGCCAAATATCTTGCAAAGATAAATATTTTTTGCCATAATACAAACAGAAAAGAAATAGTAAAAAAAATCGTATTTTATTAAGAATTGAAATAAAAAAGTCTATCTTTGTAAAATTTAGAATTGTAATATCTTCTTTATTTAACTCTCTCATAAACAGTATCGATGAATTTAGATTTCAAAGTGTTTTCGGGAACAAACAGCCAATATCTGGCAAAAAAAATCTGTTCTCATCTTAATTGTGAATTAGGGGCGATGAATACTACCCGCTTTTCGGATGGCGAATTTGCCGTTTCCTATGAAGAAACCGTACGCGGTCGTTATGTTTATTTGGTTCAATCTACCTTTCCGAACTCCGACAATTTAATGGAGTTGTTATTGATGATTGATGCTGCCAAACGTGCTTCCGCATACAAGATTGTTGCAGTCATTCCATATTTTGGATGGGCACGTCAAGATCGAAAAGACAAACCGCGCGTATCTATAGGAGCTAAATTGATTGCCGACCTATTAAGTGCTGCCGGAGTTGACCGTGTCATCACAATGGATTTACATGCTGACCAGATTCAAGGGTTCTTTAATGTCCCTGTTGATCACCTGTATGCTTCGACCATTTTTGTACCATTTATCAAGAGTTTACATTTAGATAACTTGGTCATTGCATCGCCTGATGTTGGTGGTTCGAAACGCGCACAAACCTATTCCAAACATTTAGCAGTACCGTTGGTACTTTGCCATAAGACACGCGAAAAAGCCAATATGGTAAGCAATATGAGTATTATTGGTGATGTGAAAAATAAAAATGTAATTATCATTGATGATATGGCCGACACTGCCAACACTTTATGCAAAGCAGCCGATTTAATGATGGATAATGGAGCATTAAGCGTACGGGCTATGGTTACCCATCCTGTAATGTCTGGTCATGCAATAGAAAATGTAAATAATTCCCAAATGAAAGAATTAATTTTTACGGATTCTATTCCTTTTGATACAACGCAGTGTGCAAAAGTTCGTGTTATTTCTATTGCAAAAATGTTTGCAGATACCATTCAAAGTATCTACAATAATCAATCTATCAGTTCACATTATTTATTATAACTGATTTTATATCATAAAAAAAGGGAGCTCAAAAGAGTTCCCTTTTTTTATGATATTCAGTCGATTTAGTCCTGAAATTTTGCACAAATAAATTCTCTGTTTAATCGGGCAATATTGCTCAACGACACATTTTTAGGACATTCGGCAGCACAAGCGCCTGTGTTTGTACAATTTCCAAATCCCAATTCGTCCATTTTTGCTACCATAGCTTTTGCACGACGAGTAGCTTCCACACGTCCTTGCGGCAACAATGCCAACTGACTTACTTTAGCAGCCACAAATAACATAGCAGAACCATTTTTGCAAGCAGCAGCACATGCGCCGCATCCAATACAGGAAGCTGCATCCATAGCTTCATCGGCTTTTGCTTTCGGAATAGGAATAGCATTGGCATCGGGAACTCCTCCCGTATTAACAGAAACGAATCCTCCGGCTTGAATAATTTTATCGTAAGCACGACGATCAACCATCAAATCTTTAATAACCGGGAATGCAGCTGAACGCCATGGCTCTACCGTAATTGTTTCACCATCTTTAAACTTACGCATGTGTAATTGACAAGTAGTTACACTTGTGTCAGGTCCGTGAGGGTGCCCGTTAATGTAGAGTGAACACATTCCACAGATTCCTTCGCGACAATCGTGATCAAATGCAATCGGTTCTTTTCTTTCGCCAATCAATTGTTCATTCAATACATCCAACATCTCAAGAAATGAACTGTCGGTAGAAATATTTTCCAATTTATATGTCTGAAAACCACCTTTGGCTTTCGGTCCGGCCTGACGCCAAACTTTTAAAGTTATATTAATTGTCTTTTCCATTGTTTTATGCTTTATAGTTACGTGTTTGACGTTTTACAAACTCATAATTGAGCGGTTCTTTTATAAGAGTAGGTTCTTTATCTTCACCATTAAATTTCCAGCAAGAAACATACGAGAATTTATCATCCTGACGTAAAGCTTCTCCTTCCGGCGTTTGAAATTCTTCGCGGAAATGACCACCACAAGATTCTTCTCTATCCAAACCATCAAGAGCCATTAATTCGCCAATTTCAATAAAATCAGCCAAGCGGATAGCCTTTTCTAATTCTACATTCAGGTCATCAGCAGTTCCAGGAATGAACACTTCGCTCCAGAAGAGTTTTTTAATTTCTCGGATCTTTTTCAGGGCTTCTTTCAAACCTTCTGCGGTACGTCCCATGCCTACAAAATCCCACATCGCCAAGCCTAATTCGCGGTGGATACTATCAACAGAACGGTGTCCCTGAATGGCCATCAATTTTTCTATTTTCAATTCAATTGCTTTTTCTGCTTCTTCAAATTCAGGCAAATCTGTACTCATGCGCGGAACCTGTATTTGATCGGACAAATAATTTTGAATTGTATAAGGCAATACAAAATAGCCATCAGCCAAGCCTTGCATCAAAGCCGAAGCACCTAAACGGTTGGCTCCATGATCAGAGAAATTAGCCTCACCTATACAGAAGAGTCCTTTAATGGACGTTTGCAATTCGTAATCTACCCAAATACCGCCCATAGTATAATGGATGGCAGGGAAAATCATCATCGGATTTTCGTATGGATTCTCATCAACGATTTTTTCGTACATTTGGAACAAGTTGCCATATTTGGAAGCAACAACATCTTTTCCAAGTCGTTGAATTGCATCAGAGAAATCGAGGAACACAGCCAAACCGGTTGCATTAACACCATATCCGGCATCACAACGTTCTTTTGCTGCACGTGAAGCCACATCGCGCGGAACAAGGTTTCCAAATGCAGGATAACGACGTTCCAAATAATAATCGCGATCTTCTTCTGGAATATCACGTCCTTTTAATTTACCTGCCTGTAAAGCTTTGGCATCTTCCAATTTTTTCGGAACCCATATACGTCCATCATTACGCAACGATTCCGACATCAAAGTCAATTTTGACTGAAACGCGCCATGCACTGGAATACAAGTAGGGTGAATTTGTGCATAACAAGGATTGGCAAAATACGCTCCTTTTTTATAAATTTGCCAGGCAGCCGACCCATTTGAAGCCATCGCATTGGTAGAAAGGAAGAAAGTATTTCCGTAACCACCTGTACCAATTACAACTGCATGTGCAAAGAAACGTTCTATTTTTCCGGTAACCAAATTACGTGCAATAATTCCACGCGCACGACCTTCAATAATCACCACATCCAACATTTCGTAACGGGAATACATTTTTACTTTCCCATTGGCAATTTGGCGACTTAAAGCAGAATATGCACCAAGTAAAAGTTGTTGTCCTGTTTGACCTTTGGCATAAAAAGTACGCGAAACTTGTGCGCCACCAAACGAACGGTTATCAAGTAAGCCTCCATATTCGCGAGCAAACGGAACACCTTGCGCAACACATTGATCAATAATATTGTTTGACACCTCTGCCAAACGATATACATTGGCTTCACGCGCACGGTAATCGCCACCTTTTATGGTATCATAAAACAGACGATAAACGGAATCACCATCGTTTTGATAATTTTTTGCTGCATTAATACCACCTTGTGCTGCGATAGAGTGTGCACGCCGTGGAGAATCCTGAATACAGAAATCGAGAACATTAAATCCCATTTCGGCTAAAGAAGCTGCCGCTGAAGCGCCAGCCAATCCTGTTCCGACAACAATGACATCTAAACGACGTTTGTTGGCAGGATTTACCAATTTCTGATGTGCTTTATAATTTGTCCATTTCTCAGCTAATGGACCTTCCGGAATTTTCGCCTCTGCCAGAGTGATCACATTATCCTTATTTTCTACTGCCGCTTTTACTGCTTTAGCTATTTTTACGGTAGCATTTTTCACGGCATCAACCGCCTCAATCGTAGCCGGATCGCCGGTTATCTGATCCACTTTGTCCTTTACGGCTTCAACTTTCTCTTTTACCGACTTAATTGTTGCCGCAATCTGTTCTTTTTTTGCCATATATTTTAGTTATTTAATTTCAGAAAGTTAACATAAAGAAATTACAAAATAGTAAACCACTACGGCCATAAACGTTAACACAACACAAGTGGAAACTATATTTGAAATACATTTTACACGAGGCATCCATGTATTATTATTCCACCCAAGCGTGTGCAAAGCACTCCAAACGCCGTGAGTCAAATGGAACCACAATGCAGCCAACCATACCAGATACAAAACGAAATAGACAGGTTGAGCAAATAAATCTTTCACATACGCTGCTCCGTCAGTAGGAGAATAGATACCTGTTTCAATGCCGGTAAGTTCTACGAACTGCATTTTAAACCAGAAATTGTACAAATGAAGTCCCAGAAAACCAAGAATAATAATGCCCAGCACCAACATATTTTTCGATGCCCATTCAACACTATCCTGACGCTCTGTTACAGCATAACGTTCTTTGCCACGAGCAATCAGGTTTTGAATACTCAGCACAAACGCATACAAGATATGAATTACAAAACCAAGTGCCAACGCCAACGTTCCAATAATGGCATACCAATTGGCACCCAAAAATTCGCAAATTGCATTATAGCCTTCAGGCGAAAAAATTACCACAACGTTCATTAGGCAATGAAACGTCAGGAACAATACCAGACAAATGCCGGTAATACTCATAATAAATTTTCTTCCTACAGAAGAGTCAAATAACCACATAAAATTTTAAGTTATAATTGTGAATAAATAAAGAGTTTCCAAAGAGCGTACAAAATTAACAGTATTTAGCCGACAAACCAAACAATTAAAGAAATTTTTCTTTAAATATTAATCAACGTACTAATAACCAAATCAATAAAGTCTTTCCGTTGCATTATTCCAGACAACTTAACATTGATAAATTAGACTTGGTTTACTTTATCATTACTCTATTTTTATTTACTAATATTCAAAAGGAACTATTTATTTTGAATATCAACAAAAAAGAGTTACCTTTGTATGATTTTTACAAGAAATGATTAACCAACATCAACAGTTAATTAGCGATTTTGAGGATAAGTTTGGCGAACTTTTGCAAAATTACAGTCGGCTGAAAGAAGAAAACAGTCGTTTAACCGCCGAATTGGCTCAAAAGAAAGAAGACTTGATAGAGGCTCACAATCAAATTGTAAATTTACGTTCTAATTACGAAAGTCTGAAAATAGCCAAATCGTTTGGTAGCACCGAAGAAGACAAGAAAAAGGCTTACAAAAGACTTACCGCATTAGTACGGGATGTGGATACCTGTTTGGAAATGCTCAAAGATTAAAGTGAAAAATAGATGAGCGAAACATTTGTAATCACTGTAAATATTGATGGTAGCAGCATGAAAATGAAAATTCCTCGTGACGAGGAACTTATCTACCGTAATGCTGCCAAATTGTTGAATGAAAGAATTACGAATTTTCGCATGAAGTACCCGAATCAAGATTTGCCGACTGTATTAAAAATGGCCGCTTTTGAGACCGCAGTCGAAAATCAGTCCGGATATTTTCAAGAAGATGCAGCTCCATTGGTTGAGAAAATTGGAGAATGGACAAAAAGAATAGATTCTATTCTATAAAAGCACCTGCAAACATATTTGTCACTACCACACCCGCACTATGCACAACAAGAGATTAGAACTTGTGTGTAACAGTGCTTTATTTTTTATATCAACTTAATAACTCAATCACAATGGAAATTTTAATATTTGTAGCAGCATTATTGGGTGGCGGCGGCATAGGCTGGTTCATTACCCACATGGCTATAAAAGGGCGTATCAAAAATACGCTGAAAAAGGCTGAAGAAGAAGCCGAAAATCTTAAACGCAACAAACTTTTGGAAGTAAAAGAAAAGTTTGTAAACTTAAAATCGGAGTACGAAAAAGAAGTTGCTGAACGCAACAGTAAAATTCAACAAAGCGAAAACCGTGCTCAACAAAACGAAAGCCGTTTGCAACAAAAAGAACAAAATCTTAACCAACGTCAGGGAGAACTGCAACGCAAAAGCAACGAAGTAGATTCCATCAAAGCGAATTTAGACAATCAGTTAGTATTGGTAGATGGCAAGAAAAAAGAATTGGAAAAATTACATTTTCAGGCCACAGAAAAATTAGCAGCTATCTCGGGATTGTCCGCCGAACAAGCAAAAGCCCAACTTATTGACAACATCAAAGACGAGGCGAAAACTGAAGCCATGTCGTATGTAAACGAAATGATGGAAGAAGCCAAAATGACGGCAAGCAAAGAAGCTAAACGCATTATAATACAAACGATACAACGTGTAGCAACAGAAACAGCCATCGAAAACTCCGTTACTGTATTCAATATAGAATCAGACGAAGTAAAAGGTCGCATTATTGGTCGCGAAGGTCGTAATATTCGCGCACTTGAAGCAGCCACCGGTGTCGAAATTATTGTAGATGACACTCCCGAAGCTATTGTACTATCCGGTTTTGACCCCGTGCGCCGCGAAATAGCACGACTTGCTTTACACCAATTG
>JAQUTW010000060.1 GCA_028694215.1 Paludibacteraceae bacterium
CAACATGCGGTATATTTTATTGCCGAGATAGTGGGTATTTGAGCGTTTCTGCATCTAATAAACTTTCGTGTAACTTGACATGACAGTGCTTCGAAATCGGCAACAAAAACATACCGCCAATCCGTTATGGGCAAGTTTAGCAGAAAGCCCAGCGATAAAGGGAGTTGCCGAAAGCCGTGAGTGGAGGCAAAACATTAAAAATCAAAATAATATATGGGTACATTTGGAAAGTCCTTTACAAGAGAAATGGGAAAAAACACAGGCAAAGTTGTCAGTAATGTTCTTTTTGGCGATTGGCACTCTACGCCTTATCGCAGAGTAGGTGCTACGCAATATCGCGAACCACGAAAAACACAAGCGGAACTCCGACACGAGCAACGAATGGAACAAATTGAGGCAGAGGAACGACTTCGATTAACTCAAATTCAAGAGCAAAACAAAATGAAACAAAAAGAACAATTGTTACTCATTGATACCGCCGTTCTTCAAAATATAGATAAAATTGCCACATTGAGAATCCCAAATGACAAAGAAGATTTAATTCACTTATTGTCAGAATTATCCACTCATTTGAACGCAAATAAATTTCAAAAGGAAAAAAACGAGGAAACAAAAATCAGAAATAAATTTACCAGTGCCCTTTTTGAAAAATATGAACAATGCGTACTGTCGTTAAAGTCTATCGATCCCGAATCCTTACAACTGAAACATTTTGAAAGAATTGCCAAAAAATACAAATGGAAAAAATTCCGTACTAAGCATATAGTATTATTTGTCTTTATGTGTATATTCGGTTTTTCCATTTCTCTTTCATTAATAGGTTTTTTGTTGGAAAATTTAATAGTGGCAGTCCCTGTTATCATTGGAGTTTCAATCCTAATATTTGGCACGAAATTCTATCTGCGCAATCGTAAAAAAAGTAACGAACAACCAAAACAAACTGAAAATCAATCTTCAAAACAGGAGGAAAGAAAAATCATTCCCGTCGAAGAACAGGTTATACAGGAAGAGAATTCTATTTTTATTGATTTAAATGAAAACAGTCGCATAGAAACCAAACTTTCGGGAATTTGGAACAGATACCAAAACTCCGTTGATAAAAAAATCATTGAAAGAAAGCCCATTTTTTCAGCTGACGGAGTAAAAGACAGCATTTTGTTTGTTGGTGTAAATCCTTCATACAATCCTAATGACGATAATGTTTTTGTCCATAGTGCAGACAATAAAACGTTGATGTATGGTAGTTTATATCAACTTTCAGATGCGCCTAAATATTTTAAATCATTGGAACAATTTGCCGCAAAAGCAGGTAGGGCGTACTCGCATATCAATTTGCTTTATGCTCGCGAAAACGACCGTGATTTATTAGTTCATTGCGACCACAATTTTATCCGCGAACAACTCGAATTAACTTATGACACAATCCTAAAAATCAACCCTGTGGCTATTATATTTTTTACCGATTATTGCAAGGATTTGATTTTTGCTCATTGGGTAGATTCAAATAATAGCAGAGCAGGCAGTTATATTCTTAACGGAACGAATTATCCTGTTTTCTTTTCTGACGATGTTACAACGTTGGATGAAGTCAGGGAATTTGCTCTAATTGATAAAATCAAATTCATTACAAAACAATAAAAAATTAAAATTATGTCAGTAGAAAAAAGATTATCAGAAATTTGGGCAGCGGATTATATCCAAACTCTGCCCTCATTGATTAAAGACCGTGGATTTATTTTTGCGGACAATGAACAAAAGGATATACTTATTACAGGGTTTAATCCGTCATTCCGTGACGGCGAAGTTGCGGGCTATTTTCACGGACCAATCCGCAATATTTGGTTTGATGAAAAACACGACAATTATTGGTCGCCGATAAAAAAAATGCTTGTAGAGCCTGAACAAAACATTGATTTGCGCGAAAATGCTGATTATCTCGACATATTCTATTTCCGCGAACAAAATCAGAATTTTTTACAAGAACACATTATTCCCAATCCAAACGGAGTTCGATTTTTGATTGACCAACTCAATCTGACACAGAACATTATCGAAAATATTGTCCGCCCCAAATTACTTGTTGTAAAAAACAAAGAATCTTGGGCATATTTCGGAAAACTATTTGAAGAAAAGGGTTGGATTTGGATGGGTTACAAGTTTGAATTTGTGCAAAATATGGTTTGTGGCGAACTTTATAAAATTGTCGGTTTGCTCGATTCGCCTGAAAGAATTGCGCCCGAAATCACAAAAACTAATTTGGAAGGTTCGTATGTGTTTTTCACACAACACATAAACCAATACACGGCTGCTGAGAAACGCCCGACAGCAAGTGTATTGAAAGCAATTTTAGATTGGTATGATACGGAAAAGAATGTGAGAAAATTGGGAGTGTAAATTTGTTATTCCAAATAATAGTTGTACTTTTGCAGTAGAAATTCAGACACAAATTTATCACATACTTGTGTCTGAATAAAATAAAAATAAGATATGGATAGTACTGCAAATCAAATAAAAAACAAAATAATAAAAAGCAAGCGTGGAAAATTGTTTTTCCCAGATGATTTTGCCACATTAGGAACGACAGATGCTATTAGGTTAGCACTCGGCAAGTTGCAAAAAGCGGGCTTACTTATGCGTGTTGCACACGGAATTTACTATTATCCGAAAAATGACACAAAATACGGTAATACGCCTGTGCCTCCTACCGTAGAAGAAATTGCCTACGGCATTGCCAAACGCGACAAAGTGCGTATCGTGCCAACAGGCGCATACGCACTTAATGCTTTGGGGCTTTCTACACAAGTAGCTGCAAATGTAGTGTTTATTACCGATGGTGCGCCTCGCAGGATAAAAATCGGCAAAGGCAGAGGCATTTTGTTTAAACACACTTCCGAAGCACGAAGTTTGGCGTATAAATCCAAATTGCTTATGTTGATTGTGGCGGCGTTGCGTGAAATCGGCGAAAACAAGGCTACGCCCGCACAGTTGGAAATTATCAAAAATCATTTATCTAATGTATCACACAAAGAGTTCAATGCCGATATTCAATTAATGCCGATTTGGGTTCGTAAAATACTTTTATCATTATGCAATTCATAAATTTACCCACAGAAGAACGACTTGAAATTTTTCGCCGCACACAAGCCCAAACAGGACTTCCGAGACAAATTATTGAAAAAGATTGGTGGGTAACAGCCGTTTTACGCGCTTTGTTTTCATTACCATATTCAGAAAATTTATCATTCAAAGGCGGCACTTCGTTGAGTAAATGTTGGAATTTGATAGAACGATTTTCGGAAGACATAGATATTGCCGTAAATCGTGAAAAACCTGATTTTACAAAGACAAACACAAGGCTCAGAAACGATTTGCGGCGTTCCACTTGTAAATTTGTCAGAGAAGAATTACAGTTAGATTTGCAAAAACAGTTAGAAATTAACGGCATAAACCCTGCCGATTTTTCTGTAAAAGTCAATATAACGCCTGTAACAACCACCGACCCCGAAATTATCGAAGTGGAATATCAATCACTTTTTGACGAAATCCAATACATTAAGCGCAAGGTTATTGTAGAAGTTAGCGGGCGTTCAATGCGAGAGCCACTCAAAACTGTGAAACTGCAATCAATGATTGATGAGGCATTGCCAAATGCTAATTTTGCAGAAAAACCATTTGAAGTACTAACAGTTGTTCCACAACGAACTTTTATTGAAAAGATTTGCCTTTTACACGAAGAATTTGCTAAGCCGCAGGAGTTAATGCGCACAGAAAGAATGAGCAGACATTTATACGATTTAGTACAAATAATGGATACAAAAATTGCAAGCGAGGCATTGACAAACAAAGAATTATACAATTCCATTGTAGAACACCGTCGTGTTTTTATCGGTTTGCAGGGTTTTGATTATTCAACGCTTGCTCCGAAAACAATAAATATAGTACCGCCTGAAAATATCATTGAAAATTGGCAAATTGATTATGAAAATATGCAAAATACTATAATTTACGGCGAGTCATTATTATTTAACAAGTTGATTGACAAAATAAAACAACTCAATAAAAGAATAAATGAGATTGAATGGTAACAAAAACCTGCCCATAACACGGGTTTTGCGTCAGGCGGGGCAGCGGTGCAAACCTGAAGCATTGTGCCACTATCAACATTGGTAATAATTTGAAACTTTGTGCGTTGAAACCCGCCCGAACGCCAAGCTGCAAACCGTTAGCCACAATAATAGAAGACGAACCAGAAAATGGAAGAAATAAGATTAACTTTGTATAAATTAAAAAAATATGACTATGTTTTGTAATCAATGCCAAGAGACAGCCAAGAATACAGGCTGCACAATTAAAGGAGTTTGCGGAAAAACCGAAGAAACTTCTAACATTCAGGATTTGTTAATGTTTTCTTGTCAAGGACTTTCGTATTTGACAATTGAAGCCCGAAAACAAGGAATAGACACAAATGC
>JAQUTW010000035.1 GCA_028694215.1 Paludibacteraceae bacterium
TGTACTTTTGCCCATATCTTTTCGTTGTTTGGTGGTACATACAAAGGAAAGAAAAAAGGCTGAATTCCAAACAAGGAGTTCAGCCTAAATTTTTATTGTAAAAAAGTTTTACCGGACAGCAATAATTATGAATATTTTATTTGTCTGCCTTGGCAATATATGCCGTTCGCCCATGGCAGAAACCATTTTCAACACCCTATTGGCAGAAAAAAACTTATCAAAAAAATACGAGATAGATTCTGCCGGACTGGACAACTATCACGAAGGCGAATTGGCAGATCCACGAATGAGACGACATGCCGAACAGCATGGTTATCACCTCACGCATCGTTCAAGACCTGTTACCCATAACGATTTTGACCATTTCGATTTAATTTTAGGTATGGATCCTGCAAATATCCGTACATTACTCAATCGCGCAACAGACATTAATCGTCATAAAATCAAACTATTAGGAGATTTTTGTTTAACAAAAACGGTTGCCACCATTCCAGATCCTTATCTCGGCAACGATAAAGATTTCGAATATGTAATCACTGTTTTGGAAGATGCGTGCGAAGGATTGTTATTCAAAATTGAAAGCGATAGTAAACATACGGGAAGTTAATTTACTTAAAGCTTGAGTAAATTTTTGATTTTCAGGTTCCAAATATCCTTCACGGTCTTCCCATGGTGTAAGTATATTATTGAATCCCAATGCAAAACGTATTTCTGGCGAAAAACGGAAAAAATTAAAATAAATGGTACAACCGGCACCAAATTCCACAAAATAATCAAAGGTTTTCAGTAAAACAGGCATTTGTTTATCACGTGCCAAATCAAAAGCCACACCGCCACCCGCCAAAATATAAGGGCGATAGTTTTTAAGACGTACCGAACTGAATTTTACATAAAGAGGTAAAGTGATAGATGTTGATTTAATGGACGTACTGATAATTTCGTCATCCACATTGTTACTATACGAAATTGTTCTATCAGCAAGATACAATGATGGTACGAACCGTAAATTAAAATATTCTCCCATACGCAAATCGCCAATAGCACCTACAGTAAAACCGGGCATCAATTGCGAAACATCGGCATTATAAATTTTCCCGTCTATTTCCATTTGGCTTGGTTGAATGCCAAAATCAAAAATCGACGTTCCCAAAGTAAAACCAAAATGAAACGTTTTAAAATCGGCCATCATCAGGTTCTGTGCAGATATTCCTGTTGTTATCAGACCTAAAAATATAATCGAAAAAATCTTTTTCACAAACGAGAAACGATAAGAATGCAATTATATTGTGAAATTTACAAATTAAAAAAGCACTATAACTACGCAAAAGTTATTTTCTGTGAATATTTTGCCATCCAAAAAAATAGTTGTAATTTTGTCGAATAATTAGTACTAATTAAAAAACAAAAAAACATGGCTTACGTTATTTCCGATGATTGTGTAGCGTGCGGTACCTGTATTGGTGAATGTCCCGTAGGAGCAATTTCTGAAGGTGAAATTTATTCTATCAATCCTGACATGTGCACAGAATGTGGCACTTGCGCTGATGTTTGTCCGTCGGAAGCAATTCACCCTGCTTAACACAATCTTAGAATTAGATATTACATTTTTGCAAGTAATATCTTTATCTAATAAAAAACGCCAATTATAAAATTGGCGTTTTTTATTGGGCACAAAGTTTGTTTATTTTACAATATCCAACAATTCTACTTCAAAAATCAACATAGAAAATGGTTTAATATTTCCTTGATTAGCAGAACCATAAGCTAATTCTTGAGGAATATACAATTTCCATTTTGAGCCAATAGGCATTAATTGTAAAGCTTCTGTCCAACCAGCAATCACCTGATTAACATTAAATTCTGCCGGTTGTTTGCGTTCTACCGAGCTATCGAATACAGTACCATCTAACAATGTTCCATGATAATGCACTCTTACTTTATCTGTGGCAGTCGGTTTGGCACCTTTACCTGCTTTCAGAATTTCATATTGCAAACCACTTGCAGTTGTAACAACACCATTTTTGGTAGCATTTTGTGCCAAGAAATCTTCTCCGGCTTTCTTATTATCAGCATATTGAGCAAGATTTTTTTCAGCTTCACGTCTTTGCATGGCAGCCATAAAATATTCGTAAGCTTCTTGACCATCCATTAAAGCATTTTCATCTCCTTGAATAGTAGCAACAAGTGCTTCCATTACCAGTTTTTCATTAGGTGTTAAAGTTGTATCGCCAGCTAAGCCATGAGCAAATTGCTCTTTCATCGCAGCACCAATTTTCAAACCTTCAACATACATTTTGAAAGAAGCATCATCTTTTTTAGAACCTTCTTTAATACCTTTTATCAAAGCATTTACTGAAGCAGTACTTGAATCGCCTGCCAACACATACTGTTTAATACCACTACCATTGGCAGCACCAAATGCATAGTTTAAAGAATCTAACTCATTCTCTACTTTTTGAGAACAAGTTCCATTACAAGACACTAAGGAAACTGCTACTGCAGCACCAAATAGAACAATCGCAATTTTTTTCATTTTTTATTAGTTTATGAAGTTTAAAAAAATCAGACGACAAAGATAGTATTTTTTTAGTTTTGAAGCAATAAGAAACCGTTTCATCAAATTAAAGAATATCTAATAATTCTACTTCAAAAACAAGTGCAGAATAAGGTAAAATTGTTTGACCGGCACCCTGCGCTCCATACGCCAATTCTTGAGGAATGTATAATTTCCATTTTGAGCCAACAGGCATCAACTGCAACGCTTCTACCCAACCCTTTATTACTTGATTAACGCCAAAAGATGCCGGAGTATTGCGTGCCACTGAACTATCAAACACCGTACCATCCAATAAAGTTCCATGATAATGAACCTTTACCTTGTCGGTCAATGTTGGTTTACGTCCCGTACCTGCTTTCAATATTTCATATTGCAAACCGCTATCGGTAGTAATTATACCGGCTTTTGTGGCATTGTCTGCCAAAAATTTTTCACCAGCTAATTTCTGTTCTGCACCTGCTGCTTTTTGTTTTGAGTCAATCTCTGAAAAATAACTATCCAATAATGATTGAGCTTCTTGCACTGAAATTTCAGGTTTGAGACCTTCACACATTGCTTTTATACCTTCTGCAAACGACTCATAATTAATTCCCTGTATTCTATTTTGATGTAAAGTTTGGCCAAAACTCAATCCAAGTGCATAACTTAATTTATCCATGTTCTTAATATTTTAAATTGATAAAAAACACTATTAAAAGTGTGCAAAGATAGTGATTTCTATTTAGATATCAAAGAAATAAATAGAATCAAAAGCCAATTGAATAAACCGATTAATTGATTTTAAAAGTTAATTTTCCCTCCTTTTCCATACTCTGTAACTCATTTATCAACTTTTCGGACACGCCCACTTTTTTCTTTCGAGAATATAACGGTACAGAAAAAGCGATTTCTGTATCTTCAATAGTTATCCACAAAGAAACATTTCCGGGATTTTCGTCAATAAGTGACAGAATATCAATACACAACAATTGATCTATTTTTTCTAACGGTACTATAATTGTCAGTTTGTGTATCAGTTTGTCATACGTTTCATCAAGTAGTTCGATGTTGGTTACTTTCACTTCCCACGTTTGTTTTTCACCCGGTGCCAACTCTTTTTTATATTTCCAATCGGCACCACGTTCCTGTACTTTCCCATGAATAAGAACAAATACATCCTTTATGAGAAAATTACGAAAATCAATATAATCTTTATTATACAAACGAAATTCGAATTGTCCCGAATAATCTTCAACCGTAAGTCCTCCCCAAGGTTTATCATATCTGGTTTTACCTTCCGATACTGATGTTACCATGCCACCTACCGTAAAATTAACCGGTTTTTCGGCAGCAATCATTCCTGCCAAATCCTGTAAATGTGAAGAACAGCCATATTGTAAAGCAATACTGTATTTATCCAACGGATGTGAAGATAAATAAATACCAACCAATTCTTTTTCTTTATTCAAACGTTCCAAAGGTGACCACTCCCGGGTATTTGGAATTTCCGGTTTTGATATTTCAACTGCATCAAATCCCCCAAACAATGAATTTTGATTTGTTGCCTGATCTTGTTGAAAACGGTTCCCATAACGAATTAACGTATCTAAGACCTGTTCACCTTTTATATTTGTAGCAAAAAATTGTTCACGTTTTACATCACTAAACGTATCGAAAGCCCCAGCAAGTATTAAGCTTTCAATAGCTTTACGATTGCATGAATTCAAATTAACACGTTCCACAAAATCATAAATATTTTTATAGTTACCGCGCTGTCTGCGTTCACTCACGATAACATCAACGGCTCCTTCTCCGACTCCTTTTACGGCACCTAAACCAAAACGAATTTCGCCTGCTTTATTTACTGCAAAATGTAATTCAGATTCATTTATATCCGGTCCTTTTACGGGTAAACGCATAGACTTACACTCATCCATAAATTTAGTAATCGTAGTAATGTCATCTTTGTTCCGCGTTAAGTTTGCCGCCATAAATTCCGCCGGATAATGAGCTTTCAAATATGCCGTTTGATACGAAATCCACGAATAACAAGTTGCATGCGATTTATTAAAGGCATAAGAAGCAAATTTTTCCCAATCTTTCCAAATTTTGTCAAGAGCATC
This sequence comes from Paludibacteraceae bacterium, assembly GCA_028694215.1. GTDB lineage: Bacteria > Bacteroidota > Bacteroidia > Bacteroidales > Paludibacteraceae > DUQS01. The sequence goes on from JAQUTW010000035.1 coordinate 4,660, forward strand.
CGGATCGTATCCGTTTTGTTTTCCTCCCTCCATGAATTTCGGGTGCAACTCGTTCAAAACTTTAATCTGTTTTTTCCCCATTGCTTTACGCAATGCGTCACTCTCTCCTCGTGTAAATCCCGCCAAAAGACGACTTAACAACATCACCTGTTCCTGATAAACGGTTACGCCATAAGTATCTTTCAAATATTTTTCCATTATAGGAATATCATATTTGATATCTTCCCGCCCCTGCTTGCGGGCAATAAATTGCGGAATATAATCCATCGGACCCGGGCGATAAAGAGCATTCATTGCTATAAGGTCTTCAAAAACAGTCGGTTTCAGATCGCGGAGATATTTCTGCATTCCGGTCGACTCAAACTGAAAGGTCCCGATTGTACGACCTTCACTGTACAATTTGTACGTTAACTGATCGTTAATAGGAATGGCATCTATATCTATATCAATACCACGTGATTGTTTAATGTTATTTAAAGCTTCTTTGATGATAGACAAAGTTTTTAGTCCCAAAAAGTCCATCTTAATCAGCCCAACCTGTTCGACTACATGACCATCATATTCGGTTACCAACAAGCGTTGTTTACTTTCTCTGTCTTCTACAGTTGCCAATGGAGCAAAATTAGTTAAATTATCAGCTCCAATGATTACGCCGCAAGCATGAACCCCCACCTGTCGAATAGTATCCTCTAATTCTTCGGCATACGTCAACATTGATGATATATTTTCATCCTCTCCTTCTACTGCACTTTTTAATTCCGGAACATATTTAAGACAGTTCGTTAAATTAACCTTTGGAATTTTCTTGCTCGGATTATCTCTAAACGGTTTTCCTGTAGCCGGATCCACAAAATCGTCAAATTTATCGGGAATAAATGATTTTATACGGTTTACCTCCGAAAGCGGGATATCCTGCACACGTCCGACATCTGCCACACTTGACTTTGTAGCCATGGTGCCATAAGTAATAATATGGGCCACACGTTCTTTGCCATATTTCTCTGTAACCCAATCCAAAACCTTTCCACGACCGTCATCATCAAAATCGACATCAATATCAGGTAATGAAATACGATCCGGATTTAGGAAACGTTCAAACAGTAAATCATACTTAAGAGGGTCTATATCCGTTATTTTCAAACAATAAGCAACCACCGAACCCGCTGCCGATCCACGCCCCGGTCCTACCGACACGCCTAATTCTTCACGTGCTGCCCTTATATAATCTTGTACAATCAAAAAGTATCCGGGGAAACCCATCGTTTTCATAACGTATAACTCAAAAACGATACGATCACTTTGTTCGTCCGTCAATTTATCGCCATAACGTAAACGTGCACCTTCCCAAGCCAGTTTGCTTAGGTAATCGGCCTCCAATTTAATGCGATAGAGTTTATCGTAACCTCCAAGTTTTTGTATCTTTTTTTCCGCAGCTTCCTGAGTAAGCACCACATTCCCTTTTTCGTCACGAGTAAATTCATCAAATAAATCTTGTTCTGTAAATTTCTGACGATAGATCTCTTCTGTACCAAATTCGACTGGTATATCAAATTTTGGCATAATTGGATCGGAATTAATATTAAAAAATTCCACCTTATCTGCTATTTCCTGTGTATTGACGAGTGCATCGGGTATATCGGAAAAGATTGATGCCATTTCATCAGGAGTTTTCAACCATTCCTGTTTTGTGTATGCCATCGAACGTGGTTCGTTCATCTTCTTGCCTGTACTAAGACATATCAGGCGTTCATGAGCCTCTCCGTGTTCTTCCTCTACAAAATGAACATCATTTGTAGCAATAAGCTTAATATTATGTTTTTGTGCTAATTTTATTAACACTTTGTTTACTTCCTGCTGCCTCTCGTAAGTATCCGTTGCAGCATTCAGTTTGTCCGTTTTATGGCGTTGCAATTCTAAATAATAATCATCTCCCATCAATTTTTTGAACCATAAAACAGAGGCTTCTGCCGCTTCCATATCGCCATGTAAAATATGTTGAGGAACCTCACCTCCCAAACAAGCCGAACAGACAATCAAATCGTCATGATATTGTTCGAGCAGCTCCTTATCTATGCGCGGGCGATAATAATAACCGTCAATCCACGATTTAGAAACCATTTTACACAGATTCAGATATCCCTTTTTATTTTTAGCCAATAAAATAAGATGCCATCCTCCTGCATCATCTTTTGCATTTTTTTCCGTCAGTTTATTATGAGCACAATAGGCCTCCACGCCCACAATTGGTTTAAACGGCACAAAAGTTTCAGCTGCAACTTTCAAATCTGCCAACTGTTGTTCTAATTCTGTCCGTTTTTTTTCGTCAGATGCTTTTAAAATTGCATCTTCACATTCCTTGAGTTTTTTCTGTGGTGCTTTATTTACGGAGTTGGCATAATCTACAAACTCTTTAATACCAAACATATCGCCATGATCTGTCAATGCCATGGCACGCATACCTGTACGTATACATTTATCTACCAAATCGGGGACTTTCGACATGCCATCAAGAATAGAATAATGTGAATGGACATGCAAGTGAGTAAAATTCATAGTTTCTAAATAATCAGTGCCACATAAATGGCAATATGTAAGTAAAATAACTCTTTTTTTCTATAACAAAAAAGTAAGTTGTAAAGATAGCCGATTTTATAAATACAACGAATTTTTCAGATAAAAAGTTACTAACAAAATATTGAATTTATGGATAACTTTATATAAGAAACCATTCTATATAGTTTCAAACACATTTTTTCAAAACTTGGACTAAAATTGATTTTTTTGTTTTATCTTTGCAAGAAAATTATTGTATTGTGTTTGGTTTCCTTGTCGCTTCGCGATTATGGAATTAATAGGGAATCAGGTTTAAATCCTGAACAGACCCGCTGCTGTGAGTTTCAGCCCAAACAACTTATGTAAACACTTTTGCCACTGTTCAAGTTATCAGGAATGGGAAGGCGCATAAGTTGGAAACAAGTCAGAAAACCTGCCAAATACGTTGTGTTTCTTCACGCTTTCGAGGAATAAAGCGTATGAACTGCGGATTCTTTCATCCACATGATTCCTACATTTTATATCCTATTGGCGCATCTGCGAAACCGTTGGTTAGTAGATTGTTATTATTTGCACAAATTACAGTAAAAAGTAAATGATTTTTAATTGTTTAATTTTTAAATATTTATTTCTATGAAAAAAAATCTACTTTTTTGTGTAGCATTTTTTGCTACGGTAAACATGTCGGCAGCCAATCCGGGTGATACAATTACACTTGATTTGGCACATCCGACAAATCCTACAAGTTTTGTGTTTAATGAAAAAGATGTATGGACTGAGACGTATGACACACTTCAGTATGCTTACATTGAATCGCAAGTTTTTGCGTTTTCACACTTACCAAGTGGTGAAAACTACGGTTCCACATCATGGGAAGGCTTTACGGTATGTAAAGTAGCTTCCGACACAAGCAACTATTTCGGTTGTATGGCAAAAGGAGGCATAGCCGGCGTTGGCACTCCTTATATGCTGGGTTATTACTCGGATTATTATTCCATGATGCATGGACAAAGTTCCAATCAACTGATTTTTAATGATGGGAACAAATATGAAATGCTTGGTATGTATGTATGTAGCAATTCTGTATCATACAATGATATTATAAATGGCAGTACCTTCGCCCGAAAATTTGCAGCCGGCGACTCACTAACACTCACAGTTGAAGCATTAGACGAAAGCTACCAAACGACAGGTAAAAAACTTATCTTCTATTTGGCTGACTATCGTTCTGAAGATCTGGCAGATTGGACAGTCAATAAATCATGGGAATGGTTTGATATGAGTGCTCTGGGCGAAGTTGACGGTGTAGCTTTTTCTGTTACATCATCTGATCAAAGTTATGGATTTTGTAACACTGCCGCTTACTTTGCAATAGATCAATTAAAAGTACGCGTACCAAAAATGACAGCTTTAAACTCTATGGAGAAAGAACAATTAGCCATTTATACACACCATGATTATATAGAAGTAACAGGGACAACAGAACCTGTTGAGATTTATTCTATTCAAGGAGTCAAAATATTATCGTCGCGCGAACAAACAATTTCTACAATAGCTTTTCCTTCAGGAGTTTACATTGTTAAATGTGGAACTCAAAGTTTGAAAATCATTAAATAATTATACGTCGGCAGTCGTATATGCTTCAAGTATCTGCCAATATTAAAATAGAAAATTAGAGGAGACTTCCTGAGTTGTGAAACTCAGGAAGTCTTTTATGTGTCATTCCAATAAAAATGATTAATTTTGTAATCAACTTAAACATTGCATATGCAAAGAAACATAATAACACTCCTATTGGCAGTTATTTTTGCCCATACTGCTATAGCACAGGATAGTATACCAACAAGAAACGACAGTACCAATGGCTTTATTTTTACAACTGTCAAGGAAAATCCGATAACCTGTATCAAAAATCAAAATCGTTCAAGCACTTGTTGGAGTTTCTCATCATTAGCATTATTTGAGTCAGAACTTTTACGCCTTAACAAAGGGGAATATGATTTATCGGAAATGTTTGTCGTGCATCACACCATGATTGACCGCGCACAATATTATGTGCGCTTGCATGGCGACAATTCATTTACCCCGGGCGGCAGTTTTTATGATGTTATCTATTGTCTAAAAAATTATGGTATAGTGCCACAAAGTGCCATGCCGGGTATTATGTATGGTGACACATTGCCTATTCATAACGAATTGGACGCTGTTGCCGGAGCGTATGTCAATGCCATAGCAAAAGGTCATTTAAAAAAATTGACTCCTATATGGAAAAAAGGCTTATCCGCTATTTATGACACATATCTTGGGATTTGTCCTGATTCGTTTAATTATAACAACACAACTTATACACCATTGTCATTTGCAACAATGCTTGGCTTAAATATGAATGATTATATATCCATTACATCATTTACACATCATCCATTCTATGCCCAATTTGCCATTGAAATTCAGGACAATTGGCGATTGGCGGAGTCTTACAATGTCCCAATTGATGAATTAATTGCCATCATAGATAATGCTGTCAATAAAGGCTATACGATTGCTTGGGGAGCGGATGTGAGCGAAACAGGATTTACACGGCAAGGCATTGGTGTTATGCCGGACGCAGATAAAGGCGCAGAACTTACCGGTTCGGATATGGCACGTTGGACAGGACTAAGCAAAGAGGACAAAAAAAAGGAATTGACAGAAAAGCCATTACCTGAGATGGAAATTACGCAAGAAATGCGTCAAGAATCTTTTGATAACTGGGAAACAACCGATGACCACGGTATGCTTATTTATGGCATAGCCAAAGATCAAAACGGAAAAGAATATTATATGGTAAAAAATTCGTGGGGAACAAATAATAAGTACAAAGGCACATGGTATATTTCCAAAGCGTTTGTCGCCTACAAAACCATCAACATTTTACTTCACAAAGACGCCATTCCAAAAGCTATTTCAAACAAATTGCAATAATAAAAAATAAGAGAACAAAAATTTGTCCTCTTATTTTTTATTCAATCAATGAACAATAAATTTCAGTTGTTCCTGTTTGTCGTTGGTTTTTAAGGTTAAAATATAAGTTCCTGCAACAAAATTCGCAAGAGAAGCCTGATTGCTTCCTGCCATTTGATTTTCAAAATGCTGTTGTTGCAGCATTTTTCCATCTATCCCAAAAACAGTAATTGTAACATTACTCTGTGCTGCCAAGGTATAATGCAATGAAATATCTTTTCCAATATAAATAACTGCTGCTGCCGAAACCTTATTCTCTGCAAAACCGCTCTGTTGTTCCGGATAATAAGCCGTAAGTTTTTTTAGTCCAATTGAATAAGCCTGTTTTGCTGCACTTGTGTTACATTGGAATTTAATTCTTGTAAGAGTAATTGGGAATTCAAGTATATCCCATGCCGAAGTTAATTCTCTAAACGGGATTACTATCCGTTCCGTTTTCCCTTCTGCAAAAGTCATGTCAATTTCTTTGAAAGAACTCATTCTGTTTGATTGAAGATAAACGACCATCTTTTTTACCAACCCTGCAGGTAGAAATTGTTCCCAGCTGATAGAATCCGGAAGTCCAAAAAATTTGACATCTTGTTTTATTTCCAGATAAGGAGCGCGACTACTTGCAAATGTACCATTTACAGCAACACCTTCCGCCCAACCATCAGGTAATTCTGTTGTCGATAATGTAATATCATTAAAGCCGGAATTGTTTATATTTGATGTACTTGCCGGCCATGCAGTTATTTCCTGAACACCTTTGCCTATTTCTACCGTAAGATGAATTTCAGGGGAATTTGCAATGTCTGATGTCTTAATAATTGCCACTCCATTTTTCAACCCTTTTATAACGCCATCGGTAATTACTGCAACGTCTTCATTATCCAAAGTCCATTTGTATGCCGCAGGATCAAGTTTAAAAGTATTATGTTCATAAGTGGTTTCCATATTAATCGGGCACTCCCGTCTATTATCAATTAAAATATTTGTCGGAGTAACAGAAACCGAATCTAAAGTGCCTATAACAAAACGCATTTGTGCCGTCAAATTGTTATATACTGCCGTTACAATACCATCTACAGCTTTATTAGCCACATGCAGAACTCCATCTTTATCCACCTTACCTAACGTTGATGGGCAACTAAACTCAACATTCTTAACATCATAATTTTTTACTTCACCATATTGGTTATGTGCCAAAACTACAAGTTGACACAACGCAGTCGGTACAGTATGCAAACTTGGACGTTTAAAACAAATGGCAGCAATAGAGTCATCTTTTGGTGCTAATGATATTGCTTGTACACTATTCATCACTGCACGTTCTGTACCATCCATCGGATTGTTTACCAATACCGAATCTACAACCATAAGAGCAGAACCGCCACCATCAAAATTAGCGACATTATATGCTCCCTGATCTACCAAATACCAAGCATCCTCCACCAAGGTTCCTTTGTCGGCAGTTATCATAAACATTTTTTTTCCATCTTGAGTAATGCCTGCCTGTGTACAAGGATAACTGTTATTCTCTCTACCCGGAGTTACGAAATCATTCCATTCATTCGGATGCAACTCTCCATTGAAAATAACAAGCGGCCAACCATGCAATGCCTGTTTGATATTTTGTGCAGGCGTAGCTGTAAGACCGGAATTTTGAAAAGTTGTTTGCACAAATTTTTGCTCAATCTGAATGGTATCTCCGGCAAAAACTTTTGCTTTAAAAGTAGTTGCCGCTGCACCATCAAGAAACAGTATGTAATTATTTAAATTAGGTTGAATTATTATTTCTCCAATTGTTTGGATTTTACAACGTGTAGGCGTGCCATTTATCAACCATTCATCTATAGGCAGCAATTCCACATAAGTACCTGCTTTAGTCAAGGTTAAATGACTCATCGGATTAAACAAAACGCAAGTACGTCCGTCCTGAATTCCAGAAGCAGATTCATTAATATTTTCAATGATTATTTTATCAGAATCAGGCAATACAACATTTGCTTCAAATTTTGGAGGAAAAACTTCTGCTTTTTTATCTTTACTGATGGATAAAATAGAACGTCCCCAATTATGAAAATTGCTTACAATTTCGCCATTTCGGGCATTAATGCCGGCACACAAAGCCGAATTTGTATAATAAAACAAATCATGATTAATGCCTCCAACAACGCGATGTCCTTCTGAACTATTACGCAAACATTGATCGGAAACCGTTTCACGGCTTAAATCCGGTGCATATCCATGTGAAGGAAATAATTCAACGGTATTAAGCGGCTCATTCAAATCTACTGTAAGCTGATGTAAATTAACTACTTTTTTGTAGAATTTGATAGATGTATAATAAGTTCCCGGTCCGATTTGGTAATGTGCCAATGTATCCGGTTCACCCCAATCATATTTTGCAGCAAAAGTGTAGCAACTTATGACCAACAGACCAAGAATAACAGATATTTTTTTCATCTTTAATTAATAATTATTTTACACGTAGCATTGATGTTTTGAGCATTTATTTTTATAAGATAAATACCGGAGCTCCAATTTGCCGTTGGTATAATTTCCATATTATTACCGGTTTTACCGATACAATTAATTTGACTGATTAACTTCCCGTCTGCGCCAAAAACAGAGAATATAACTTCAGATGGAGCATCAAGCGTATAATTAACAATTGCATTAGCATGATCGGGCGAATTTATCGTCCACACCCTGTTTTCTGACAAAACATTACGCACACCCGTTTGCGTTTTTTCCGGATACACAGCCTTTAAATCTCTTATTTCAAAATTATAATTTTGTTTTGCTGCCGATGTTTTGAATATCACTTTTATTTTTTTCAACGTCAACGGGAATTCGGTGATATCCCAAGCAACCATATCCGTTGCAAAGGGAACTTCAATCAAATTATTACTGATACTGTCGCCGGAAACCACTACTGTAGCAAAATCATCATTGGTAGAAGATTTAAAATAAAACTGCACCTCTTTGATAAAGTCCGCTGCCGTTTTCACATATAATGTCAAAGAATCAGGCAATCCATAAAAAGGAATATCTTTTTCTATTTGCAAAAACGGGTTTCTACTACTGATAAAATCAAAATTTATTTGCGTGCCTGTTCCACTCTCTGTGGCTTGATAAACAATATTTTGCAAACCGGAATTAGTAACATTAAATAATGACAAATCATTATAATTTTCGGTTACAATAAAATTAGTACCTCGTTCAACCGTTATTTTTAATGTTTTCTCTATGCCATTTAAACTGCCGACAGCTGTGGTTTTCCCATTATTCAGCCCCACAAGCACTCCGTCTTCTATTTTACAAACCGTTTCATCTTGCACCGTCCAATTAAATGCCGAAGGATCCATATCAAACAAGGAGTTTCCAACCTTACATTTCAATTGAATAGGATATTTTCTGACTGCATCTATAAGAATGCTGTCCGGTGTTAACAAAACCTCCGAGGCTTGCTGAATGCGTACATTTAACTGTGCTGTTTTACCATTTTTTTCTGCAAAAATAGTTCCATTTATAGCTTGTGTTCCGGCATGAAAAATATAATCTGCATCAACATAACCCAATTCTGTCGGTTCGCAACGGAAAGAAAAGCCTTTTTCGTCCCTTCCTATCACTTCATCATACTGATTAAAAGACAATAATTTAACCGGAGTTAAAGAAACAATTGTTGGATAAATGGTTGGCTGACTAAAACGATAACTGGCAATAGAATCGTCTTCGGGTGCAATAGAGACCGCCAGCATGGCGTCTATAACCGGGCGAATAGATCCACGTCCGGGAATATTTTGCATTTCATGATTGGTGACAATAGCAGCAGAACCTCCACTATCAAAATTTACCACATTCCAACAGCCAATCGACAACATATAATTTGCTAAATCAATGCAATTAACCGCTGCACTTTGGGTGGACATCTCCGTTACAACAACATAAAGTTTTTTCCCATCTTGAGACATACCGGCCATCGTGCGCGAGGATAATTCATATTCACGTCCATTTTCAAAATCATTATATTCGCCATCATGTAATTGCCCTTCATAGGCAATGCTGGGATACCCGTGAAAACCGGCCACAATATTTTGAAGAGGAACTCCAAATTTAGTTTGAATACATTTTTGCGAAATCTGGACTGTATCGCCTATGGCAACTTTGCCGTCAAAAGCATTAATTTTTGCGCCACGCGCCCAGATTGTGTATTCTGTTTGAGTAGTTTGTATGGGTGAAGTACTGACATTTAGCACTTTGCAACGTACATTATTGCCATTAACCGTCCACTTATCCACTGGCTGTATCTGAATATATGTTCCTGCCTCCGTCAATTCTTTTGCATTAAAACGAGAAAACAAAATACAATCGCCATACCATGTTCCTGCAGGAGCATTATAATAATCAATACCAACCTCTGTATTATCTTTTAAAATAACTTTTGAATCTATATTAGGATAAAATACGCCGGCTGTTTTATCTTGTGAAATAGCCAATACCGAACGTCCCCATTTCGTCCATGTAATCTCTCCTTCACTAATATTTAAGCCAATGCCAACGCCTAAATCATAAGAAAAAAAATCATGATTAAAAGCAACACATACTTTATGCCCGGGGCGCGTATTTTGGCGAGAAAATTCAGGTACTGTCCAGCGTGTAACATCCGGTACCTGATTACGTGATTGAGCCTGCTCTATTTTATTCAAAGGATTATTTAGGTTTATTGTAGTAACCCATATCAACATCTTTTTCCCTTGAAAATAAATTTTACAAACATCTATTCCGGGACCTTCGGTATGATATTCCAATGTATCTGCCACACCCCAATCAGGAGCTGCAGCCGAAAGATAAAACATTACTCCTAAACAAAAACAAACACTTAAAAATCTTTTCATTGTTATTAAATTTTATTATTTTAAACGACAAAGAGCCGCAAGCTAAAAACTTACGGTTCTTTACCAAAAAAATTATTTATTTTACAACAGCCACCGGAATTACTTGTATTTTTTCTACACCTTCTATCTTAAGCATATAAATACCTTCCGGCAATGTTGCTACATTTATACTACTCGCTTTCACCGATGTAACTTTAACTCCTGATAACGTATAAATAGCAAGATTTTGAATGTTATTTTCATTCCAATCTACATAAATTACATCTTTAGCCGGATTTGGATAAACAGCAATATTCTTCAGTTCCACATTTTTTACATCTGTCTGATTCAAATAGAACATTAAATTATCAACAAATAAATCGCCTGAAGTAGATAAAATACCATCTTTCTTTACAATTTTCAAACCGGTGAATTGATAGTCAATATCAGCAGGCAATACATTTGCTAATGATATTTCCTGATACTTCCATCCTGCAAAATTCAATGTAGAAATCTTTGCATATTTAACGTCGCCTGCCACACTAAATTCCGCATACAATTCATTATTAGAAAAATCGCCAAAAACATACAAACCAACTATATACTTATTGGTAGCTATAATGGAAAGATCTTTAGGAGTAAAGAATGATTCTCCTTCATCTCCACTAAAGGAATATTTAAGTTGATTTGATTTCCCTGACACATATTTGGTAGTACCCAATAATACACTTGCTGCCTTTACTCCACGACTTTTATCTTCGTTATAACTGAATACAAGTTCGTCCATTGTCATTACAACAGGGTGATTAATATCTTCACCTGTACCGGTTCTGAAAGGAATTTCAATTGCACTCATTGTCGGAATATTACCTTGATCTTTTAAGGTAGCATCAATGACAAGCGTATAATTGGTATTCGCACTTAACAAAGTCGGGAGTTCAAAATAAGTTGAGCCATAAGGTTCCGGAACAGAATTATTGGTCATATTTCGTGAATTGGGGGTAATAGAATTACCACTTTCATCTTTTATGATGAAATGTGAAGCTATACCGGAAGTCGTTAGTTTTGCATCAAACAACAAGAAAAATGCCGGTTTTAACTGAATATCCTCACTATTGGCTTGTGGATAATTAGTAACTAACGACAACTGATTTCTATTTTTTGTAACAAATTCTAACACAAAATCATTCACCATGGTATGATTTGGTTGTGAGAAATCGGGGTGTGAAGCTGTTTTTGCTAAACAAACGGTATAATGTGTCGCCTTTTCAAAAGGTATTGCAGGAATAAAACGCAATGTACGTTGGCTATCCTCAAATTTCAGCGTACCTTCTACCGTTGGCGTAATAGAGAATGCTTCACGTGTTGTAGTTTCGTCCATATCCCAATTAAAGTTCAAAACAATATCTTGAGCACATTCTACGCTATCGGTAAGTGAAGATGGGTGCGGAGAATAACTGATAACTTCTGGTGGCGTATTGCGAACCATTGCCATCGGAAAATTGAAAAAGGTTATTTTGTCTTGCGTAACCGTAATATTTTCGGAATATTCATAATAATCATTGGCTCTTGCAACAAGAATATAATTACCCGGAACTACTTTTTTAAATAGGAAAAATCCATTATACAAATCATCTGTCGTATAAGTTGCCACAGTATCTTTAACGGCATTATCATTTACAAGAAAAACTTTGGCACCACACAATGGTTTCAGTTCATCTCGGCTATTTTTGATCTTATAAAATTCAGGGAATAAAATTTTATTTCTACTGTCACGAACCGAACCGGCAACTACACCATGAGAAACTTGTGTACTCGTAAAATGGTTAATAAATGTCTTGTAAAAATTCCATGCTTCCATATACTTATACTCCATATTCATCAAACGATAGGTTTCCGGAATATAGTCGTGCATGGCACCTTCGGAAATAACACCGGGAACAGTCAAACCTCTTAACACTCCATAACCGTTAGACCACCCCATAGCTGTACGGGCAAACGTTTTATCACCTCTAACAGTATAGCTGGCACCCCAACATGTTACAGCATTTGCATACAAATTTTGTGCAATAGTTGTACTGATAGCACGACTTGCATCACAATTTGCTTGAGTAATAACATCACTATAGGTCTGAGTGTCATTTTCATCCCAACCGGAATAAAGTTGTAATACATAATTATTCACACCGGCATTAGTATGTATGGCCAACATAAAATCCGCATTAAACGCATTCGCTTCTGCTACAATAGCCGAAAGAGCACGATCGTCTGCAGTAGTGTTGGTAGTACGACTCATTTTGGTTGCTGCGCCCGAATCTTTTAATAAGGTATTCAGCATAAGTCCCTTATCCAAATTACTATTCGATTCCCAAAAACCGTTTACATCTCCTTGCGAATAAGGATAAATAGTAATATTTCTATCATCACTGTCATGTCCACCATGTCCCGGGTTAATATAAATCCGGACATCAGTTAAAGTATTAGCAAATACTGATGTGGCACACATGCAAATTACCAATAAAAATAGTGATTTTGTTTTCATTGTTGATAAATTTAAAGTTTAATAGTCATTATATATACTTTGCCATCAAGTGTATTATAGGCAATTTTATGTGATTTTGTTGCAACAGAAGGATACATGGCTATTTCTTGTCCGTCTGTTAAAGTCTGATTTAACTTACCATCCAACGAAACAATAGCAATAGTAGAAGCTGTTATAAAATCACCATTGTCTTTATCATACATACCAACAACTAGATTATCGTTGAACCAAACCGGAGCATTTAAACTGCCTAAATTTTTCAAAATTTTTCCATTCAAATCGCATACTGCAGTACCATATTTGCTGTTAAACAAAATTTTTGATCCATCTGGTGAAATGGAGGACCAAATATAATTAACATCTTCTTTATATGGATTTAATTCTTTTCTGATACCATTTTTATAAAGTACCAATTTTAAATCCTCATTGCTTACATACGTAGGAACTGTTGCTGATTTTTTACCAAAAGTTGCTTTAAAAAGTTTGGCATCTTTGGCAACAATAACGCCATTTTCATACTGCTGCAATCTACCAACATTACGTTGTGCCTCCATAACAACTTGCTCCTTTTTCGCCCCAACATTATACGTTTTTACCGATGTAAAACGTCTTCCATTGTTTTCTAAAGCACAACGAAAAAATAATTTACTGCCATCAATATTAAAAATAGGTTCGTAACCTGCATTGGCATCATTACTGATAACCTGACTTTTTTGTGTATTCACATCAAAAAGAAACAACCCGTTGTAAGATTCATTCGTCAATAAAAGTTGACTACCATCAAGGTTGAGCTGAGGATAATACATGGGAGTTGATGTTTTTAATGCTAAAACATCTGTCACTTCAACTTTCTGCGCTTGTGCTGTAGCTACCACAGCAAGTACCAATAAAAAGAAACTTTTTTTCATGTTAGTAAATTTAAAATTATTAATTAATGATTATTTTTACAATGTCCGATTGATTTTCTTGCCGTATTTTTATAAAATAAGTTCCCTGCGACAGCCCTTGTAACGGCAATATCACTTCTGTCTGTTTTTGTATTCCCATATCAATGGTTTTTATTATCTGTCCATTTAGATTGATAACATCAAAGGCTACAGCCTGCGGCTTATCCAGCACTAATGTCACATCATTCCCTTTAGTCGGATTTGGATAAACTTTTATTTGCTGTGTCATTTTTGGAGACACAAATCCAACGGTAATATTGGAATAACAGGCAGAAATTTCTTTTAACGCTAAGGTATAATTTTTGCCAACCGTTTGAGAACTTAGCGCAATTTGAAATTTCAAATAATCCAACCAAATAGGATAAATAGCAAAATCTGTTTCATCAAAAAGATCTTTTATGGCAACTACAACAGAAACATCCTGATTGGATGGTATATTTTCATATTCTTTTGCCACTACTTCTTTATTATTAGACTGAAAAGACGCAATAAGTTTAGTTACTACAATATTTCCCGTATTAAAAATTAATTGGATACTGTCAGGAAGACTGTAACATGCCAATACGCGATTTAGTCGAATAAAAGGACTGCGATTGGTTTGATAAACATAATTGACCGCTCCACCATGCTCCCAACTTTGTGGCACATTTTCAGAATTTAATTGTGCATTCCAGTTGGTCTGTGCCGTAACCACCCATTTTCCCGTTTCCGAGAAATCATCTTGTATCATCCAGCGTTTAGTGGGCACTTCTACCGTTACCTTTAATGAGTCTCTAAAATCTCCAAGTTCACCAATTATAAATGTTTCCCCATTACAAAGTCCTGTCAAAATTCCATCGGTAATAGAACAAATATCAGGGTCGCGCACTGTCCACGACAAAGCAGCAGGGTCTATTAACGAAGCGGATGCCGTTCCTTCTATTTCTATTAAATACGTTCTGAAATTGTCTATTAACAAACTATCCAATTTAAATTTAAAATCACTATTGACAACCGTAATAGAACGCGTAACGGAAACACCATTGTATGTCGCTGTCAAGGTTCCGACTCCGGCAGTTCCTGATGCACGAAAATTTCCCCTCGCATTAATTGTACCAATATTGGCAGAACATGAAAGCGTGAAACCTTTTAAATCTTCGTTCAACAATACACCATATTGGTTAAATCCCATTACAACAGGATTTAATTCCCCAAAAATTGGAACGACAAACTTATGACTCTCAAAATCAATTTGTGCGATTTGATTATCTTCCGGTGCTTCTGCAAGAACCAACCACCCATTACCTACGGTACGTTCCACGCCATCTGCCGGCATATTTTTTACTTCGTGATTAACTATCATTTCAGAAGAACCTCCGCCATCCAATCCTACGGCATCAGCAGCTCCCATGTGCTGAAAAATATTACACATTTGTGTTGTAGTAATGCCGGGAGAAGCCCCCACGTTTTTGCCATCAGCAACTAACAAATATAATGTTTTTTTATCGGCAGATCCGGCAATACCCGTACGAGGGTAAGGTGTCGTATTATAACTATCAGACGTATTTCTATCTGTCAACACACTATCTTTCATTATCACAGCATTGCCTCCGACCAATTGCTCTATCATTGGATTAAGATTGTCTGCAGTTCTAATCATAAGCGAAACATCTATTTCCTGCCCAACCGTCAATTGATCTAAGAATGTCTTTGCCTCTCTTATTCCCGACAAAACTGTTTGGTTTTCTGAAATTGGCGCACCTCCGCCATAATTATTTACCATACTATCCACACGGCATTTGATTGTTTTATTAATGCCCCATTGAGCACCTGCAACAGGAGTAATATACACTTCTGTTCGTTCATAAAGATAATCAAATCCATTAGGAACAGTAGAACCTCCATCATTTTCATAAGGACGAGTAACAGAGCCTGCATAACGATTATACATAGTCATATCGCTATTCCGATAAGCAATGTTTACCCTGCTAAAATTATATGTATTATCAGCAGCTATTTTAACCTCTCCATTAAATTCCATATAATTAAAAACCGGTTTTTTAGCGGTGTCAATTGCAGCAAATCCCCACCACCAGCCTGCTGTTGGTTCTTTTTGAATAATACCATTTTGTATGGAGCCACCACGAGGGGCTCCCAATGGAAATTCATTATTGGCGGTAACATTAAAAAAATCCGCATTGATACCGGCATAAGCGTCTCTTCCCGACTGTGTATTACGTGAACATGCAGAGGTTACCAATTCTGTACCTGCCACACAATCTTTAGCCAAAAAAGTTTCAATTTTATTATAAGGGTTCATTAAGTCAATCGTCAGTGTATAAATACGTTGACGCATACTTGGCAAGTAAGTTTGTGTATAAACAGTACCCGGACCGACCTGCTTATAAACAATTGTATCAATTGAAGTTTCTACTCCATTAAGCAAGATAGAACTCCAAACCAACGTGGGGAAGAAAATCAATAAACCAATAAAAGATAGCTGTTTTTTCATGATTCCAATTATAAAAATACTTTTCAAAAGTACGACATTTTATTATAATCACAAAATAAAAAAAGGATAAATGTTGTTCTACATTTATCCTTTTTTAGTACAAAACTAAATTTTTATTTTACAATAATTTTTCCTGTTCGAGTAAGGCCGCTGTTGTCTTTAACAACAACCAAATAAACGCCCTGCAAACCTGCAACGGACATCTCGTTTTGGTTCTCTACCACACGAATCTTTTGTCCCGTCAAAGTATAAAGGTCTATTTGGGCAGCTTCTACACCATCAACATACACCATTTCACGGTTGTTGTAGATAAGCATCTGATTCGACTCTATGATAGGAACGTCAACCGTCCCGCCCGGTACTTCAAACGTGTACATGGCTGCCATATCTCCTGCTTTGT
>JAQUTW010000036.1 GCA_028694215.1 Paludibacteraceae bacterium
GTTCGAGCATCGTCAATTAATACGGAGTCCACCTCATCGACAATGGCGTAGTTATGTTTGCGTTGTACCAAATCGAGCGGACTTGTTGCCATATTGTCACGCAAATAGTCGAAACCGAATTCGTTGTTGGTTCCGAACGTAATGTCGGCATTGTAAGCCTGTCGGCGTTCGTCGGAGTTGGGTGTGTGCTTGTCTATGCAATCGACACTTAAACCGTGGAACATATAGAGCGTTCCCATCCATTCGGAGTCACGTTTTGCCAAATAATCGTTTACGGTTACCACATGCACGCCGTTTCCTGTGAGGGCATTTAGAAAAACAGGCAGTGTTGCCACCAATGTTTTTCCTTCTCCGGTAGCCATTTCTGCAATTTTTCCCTTGTGCAGTACAATACCGCCGATAAGTTGTACATCGTAGTGCACCATATCCCATTTTACCATATTGCCACCTGCCATCCACTCATTACTGAAAATGGCTTTGTCGCCATCTATATGTACGAAATCGAATTTGGTGGATAATTTTCGGTCGAATTCGGTAGCAGTAACCGTAATGGTTTCGTTTTCTGCAAATCGGCGTGCTGTTTCTTTGACAATAGAGAAAACTTCGGGAAGAACTTCATCTAAAACTTTCTCAAGTTTCTCGTCTATTGTTTTTTCTAACTTGTCTATTTCGGTGTAAATTTTTTCGCGTTCCTCAATATCCATTGTTTCTATGCCGGCACGCAGTTCCGCAATGCGGTCTTTGTCGGCTTGTACGGTGTCGGCTATTTTTGCCTTGATTGCGATAGTCTGTCCGCGCAGTCCGTCGTTGTCCAACTGTTCTATTTGTGGATATGCAGCTTTGATTTTTTCAAGAATGGGCATCAATTCTTTTAAATCGCGCTGTGCCTTGTTGCCAAATAATTTGGACATAAATTCGTTAAATCCCATATATTTAATAACTTAATAAGTTAATAATTGACTAACCGAATTACTTCGTTAATCGTTTGTGTCTTATAATTTAAATTTTAAATCCCACTTTCGGTCGTTCCGTTTTCGGTTGTTCTTCTATCTGTTTCTGTCGTATTGCCAATTCTCCAATGGCAGTGTAAATCGTATCGATTTCGTGTCGCACATCTTCGCTGAGGTCGTTCATTGCCTCAAGATTTCCTTCGAGGCTGCGTTCTATTTCTGCCATACGGTGTTTGAGTTCGCTTATTTCTAATGTCTGCAATTTGTTTTCAAGCACCATTTGACGTATAGCTACAAATGCACGAATAATCTGTATATTGATTTGTACAGCTAAAGGACTATGTAATATGCCTGCGAGCATGGCTACTCCGTATTCTGTGAAAGCTATTGGCAATTTTCGTGTTCCGCCCCATTTTGATGTTCCATTTTGGAATATCAAGTTAAATTCTTCTTTTGTTAATTGAAAGAGAAATTCGTCAGGAAAACGTTCTATATTTCTTTTTACCGCTTTATTAAAATTTCCGGTGGTAACTTGATACAATACAGCCAAATCGCGATCCAACATTACCTGTTGTCCCCGTATTTCGTAGATTTTATTTTGTATCAGTTGAAGCTCCATTAGAATGATAACTGAATATTAAACTGAAAATAGAGTGTTATTCGTCATTCAAAGTTTGTAACTTGATTTTTTTGTACAATTTGCAAAGATAATACAAAAAATTGACAGCTTTTTATTTTATGGTACGTTATTTAAAAAAACAAATCATTTTATTGGGTTTAAAAAACAGAGAAACAGAGATGTGGAAAAATAGTTACAAGTAAAATAATAAATTTATTAATTTTCTGCCAAAAAAGGTATTAAAATATTTGTTTTAATGGAAAAAGTAACTTATTTTTGTCCCGGAAAAAACATGTATTTTTATTGTTTAATTTTAAATTTATTTTTTATGAAAAAAATTACTCTTTTTGTGGCTGCTTTATTGACAGCCGGCGCAGCTGTAGCTGAAGTTTCTGTTACAGAGGCATGGAAAAAAACAGACTATTCATGGAACACCGGTAATAATTGCCGTGACATGACGTTGGCGAATGGTAAGTTGTTTGTAATTGACAAAGGTAACACAAAAGCGGTAGCTTTGAGTACTGCCGATGGTACAGAAATTACTGCAAGCACTGTAGCACATGCCGATATTAACGGTTTTTCTATTGCTGCAGATACTGCCGGCAATATGTTTGCCACTAATGGTGGTTGGGGTATGAGTAATTGCGTTAAAGGTGGTACCATTATTGGCACAACTTATGCTTCTTTAGGCAATACTGCAATTGCAGGTGCAGGACGTTTTGATTATGTTGGATTATTTGGTAATATTGCTTCCGCTGATGGTGGATATATGGTTTCTGCAACTACAGGTACAGCTGATAATATTGCTGTGTGGACAATGAAAAATGGTGCATTTGATAATGCAGCTGCTCCTATTTTATTTACCAATAAACGTGATGCATTTAAAACCGGTGCTGATGTTTGTACGGTAGATACTAATACTTTTTGGATTAGCGGACAAAATCAGGTTCCGACACAATGTGTGATGAATGCAGACAAATCAGCCATTACTCTTACGGCTATGGATATGGGCGAAACTACGGCGCCCAATGCCGGTGGTATTGCAGTTTTCACTTATAAAGCAAAACAATATGTGGTTGTTCCTAATACTGGATTGGGTGGTGGAACCATTTGGGATGTTACCACAATTGCTACTCCTACATTAGTTAAAACGTTGTCTGATTTAGGTACAACAGCCAATGGTGCTGTTCATGTTGGTATTGAAGCAGAAGTAAAAGAAGATGGTGCTTATATTTATATTTGGGTTCCGAATAATGGTGTTATTTGCTATAAAATGACAGAAGGTGCTGTAAATGTAGAAAACGTAAAAGTAGCGAAAGCTACCGTATTTGCTACAGCCGAAGGTTTGCAAGCAGAATTTGACGGCGAAGCTACTGTAGAAATTTTCTCTACAACCGGTAAATTGATTCAAAAAAGTGTAGCCAACAACGTATTCAATACAGCTCTTAGAGCAGGTGCATACCTTGTTCGCATCAACGGTGAAACTTACAAATTTGTAAAATAAAACCACTCTCCCGCAAGGGAATTAAAAAACAGGAATCTTTCGGATTCCTGTTTTTTTTGTGTCTTTATTTTTTCTGTCCTAACCATCAATGGAGTAGAACCTGTATGGAAGTAACGGTATTTAAAATAGATGTTGCTTGTCTATTTTTGTGGTACTCATTCGTAGCGTATGTCAAACGCATAATTCCATTGGTCAAAATAGAGGTTACCGCCTTCCCATTCTACTTCTCCACGCTGAAAATCAACTGTTTCACTTCTTAAATATTTTTTATTTGGAAAGAGTGGCTGCCCAAAATCGGAGTTTACAATCCATCGGTAAGCATCTTGCCCGCCAAGGTAGAAATAGCGTGTGGCATCGTCTTTTGCCCACGTTTGTACACCAAACGACGTATCTACTGCCACCCAGCCGATATTGTTCAGATAAATTTCTGCCCAATCGTGTAGGTTTTTGCTTCCGGGGTGCATCATAAAACCACTTTGCCAACGTGCCGGAATGCCATTATAGCGACAGAGGGTAATGAACAGCAGCGAAACCTGTCCACAGTCACCGTGCCTATTTTCTATGACATATTGCGGAATGTTCAGAATGGTGGAATATTCGCGTGCGCTTGCCCATGGATAATTGGCACGAATCCATGTAAATATCTTTTTTGCTTTCAAATAGGGATTTGTTTCCGTGCCGACAATCTGTTTTGACAGCTGTTTGATGGTATCCGAGAATACGATGTGCGGTTTTCTTTCCGACAAAAATTTTTGCAGTAACTGTGTGTTGCCCAATGTGGAACAATCCTCCGGTTTCAGGTTGTGAAATTCGGGATAGGCAGTGTATGAAAAGATAATTTTAAACAGGGCAGGTTTGTCTTTTATGGCTTTTTGCTCCATATAAATGGTTTTGTGTGCACAACTGTCCGGTGCAATTTGATATGATGTTGGTTGTGCCGATAGCAATTTTACGTCGCGTTGATGTGCCATGTCGGTACGTGGATATGGCAGCCAGCAGCGAATGGTTTTCCCTTCAGGTACTTGGTTTGGCTTTACGGTCAGTGTGTAGGTAACTGTCATTTTCTGTCCGTTTCCCATACATGCGTGGTTGCTTGCTGTGGTTTGTATAACGTCAGGTAGATGCTTTTTTAGTAATTCGGTTTTTGAATCTGTCGTTTTTCCGTCTGTTTTTATCTGCAATTGATGTGCAACACTGTCTATTCTGAAAAGATTTTTTGCTGCCTGATTGAAATAACATTTTTTGCCATCTATGGTTTTGAATTCCAATGCTTTGCTTGCTTCCCATTGTATAAGCATTGCGGGTGTAACATCGGGATAATAACGCTTGATATAAGGCAAAATGTCGGCTTCGGTTTTTGAGAAATCCAAACGAATACGGTGCATAATTTCTTTCCTGTTCAGTAAATTTTCTTTTTCCTGTTCAGTTAGTTGTAAGTTGGTTTGCAACTCAAAATCAATCATTTCTTCGGCAAATTTGAAATTCCCGTTTTTCATTTCCGTGGCGGTTGTCTGATAACAGTTTTCTGTGGCAAAACCGACTATCGGACACCATAGCAGCAGCAACAAATGTTTTTTCATAAGGTTATTTTTTAGGTCTGAACGACAAAAATTTTTGTTCTACCATATCGTAGGTTGGTATTTTTACGCCTTCTTTTCGCCCTAAATCAATAATGTCGAACAACTGACCCTTAATTTCAGATTCGTGTCCGCGTGCGATGTCTTTTTGCATGGAAGCGGTACTTTTCGGGTCTAAATGGTCAATAACAGCCAATCCTTTTTCCACGGTGTCGGCAGGCATTGGGATTCCGATTTTTTCACCAATGCGTTTGCTTTCGGAAATCAGTCCGATAAACGTGTCGCGTTCTTTGCCGGGGCGTTGTATCGGTTCCATGGTGCAATTATGGTAAGCTCCTGTGCAGGCCATGGCGGATATAAATGACCATTTTACAAATGTGTCGCGATTGATGTCGTCGGATATAATGTTGTGAATTTCTGCATTTTCCAATGATTTACTGATTTTATTCAAGCGTTCTGCATCAACATTTTGGTTTGGGCGTGCTCCAAATATCAGCCGAAACACTTGTCCCATTTGGGTAATTTCGCCCGGTGCGGAAACAAATCCTACGATATAGATACAACCGTCTAAAACTGTCATTTCCGGTACTAATTTTTGAATACGCGGTCCTGTTCCATACACATTCAGAATGGGAATAACCAGTGTATTTGGCTTGGCTGCTTTTTTCAATACTTCGCCAATAGAGTCGATAGAATAACCTTTGACACATACAAAAATAACATCGGCTTTGTCGTTGTATTCTTCTGCAGAAAAAGCTTTCAGTTTAATGTAATGTTCGCCTTTCATGTCCGATTTCAGGTGTAACCCGTTTTTGCGTATTTGTGCCAAATGTTCGCCACGTGCAATGCAGGTTACATCATTTCCTGCAAGTGCTAAAAATCCGGCAATACTGCCTCCAACTCCACCTGCTCCAACTATTAAATAGTTTGTTTTCATATTTTTATCGAGTATCTGTTTGATAATGAAATTTTTCTTGTCTGTCTATCGCTTGGTAACTCCGATGCCGTAATTGTCCGACAGTGTTATTTTGCCTTGTTTTATGGTAACTCCGTTAAAGCAGTCGTTACCAATGAGCAGGTTCCCGTCCAAGTCTGCCCAGTCGATGGCGGGCGAAATTTGTGCTGCGGCAGATATGGCACACGAGGTTTCCGTCATACAGCCCAGCATTACGCTCATATTGTTGGCTCTTGCTACCTGAATCATTTTCCATGCTTCTCGTAGTCCCGTACATTTCATCAGTTTGATGTTTATGCCCGAAAAGGCACCGACTAAAGGTTTTATATCGGTCAAGCGTTGTACACTTTCGTCGGCAATGATAGGCAGTGGACTGCGTTCTGTCAACCATGCGTGCGATTCTAAATCGGTTTTTGCCATGGGTTGTTCTACCAAAACAACGCCTTGTTCTTTCAACCAAAAAATTTTGTCCAACGCTTCTTGTTTGTCTTTCCAGCCTTGGTTGGCATCTACGTAAAGCGGTTTATTTGTGATGGAGCGAATGGTTTCTATCAGCATCTTGTCGGTATCGCGACCAACTTTTACTTTCAAAATAGAGTAGGGTGCTGCTTCCAATGTCTTTTGTTGAACAACTTCTTTTTTGTCTATGCCGATGGTAAATGAAGTAGCAGGTGTTTTTTCCGGATTTAGCCCCAATAACCGATACAGGGGTTGTTGCGTTATTTTTCCGATTAGGTCGTGTAGGGCAATATCAACAGAGGCTTTTGCGGCGGTATTTTTTTCTGCCAATCCATCTATGTACGTTAAGATATCTTCCAACAAAAATGGTGATGAAAATTGCGATAAATCTACTTTTTTCAGAAAGTTACAAACACTCTCTTGTGTCTCTCCCAGATATTGTGGTAAGGAAGCCTCTCCATAACCTGTCAAACCATCGTAAGCTATTTCTACCAACACCACAGGAGTTGTTGTGCGCGAATAGTTGGCAATGGTAAAAGTATGGTTCAGTTGCAGATTGTACGGATAAAATGTTAATGACATTTTTCCTTCGCTTTTACGGAACAATTTGTGTGTCGGTTTAGGAAAGATATCGTTGGTAAATAAAACTGTTCCTGCTCCTAACAAAGCAGCTTTTTTGATAAAATCTCTACGTGACGAAGCCATATCTTATTGCGGGTTGTAAAATGAGTTTGTTGTAAATGAAGAAATTCCTTGCGTATCAGTGTGTCCGATAATACGTCTTACTTTTTGTAGCCGAGAAGCGTAACGTGCTATGTATAAGTGAGATTTTGGGTCTAAACTGTTGATATGAACCGTTCCTGACGAATGAATAAATTGCTGATTGCCAATATAAATACCAACATGGGTAATACGTTGTTGAGAAGAACCGAAGAAGAGCAAATCGCCTAATTGTAAGTCGGCATAATTGGGTGAAATATTAACGGCAATACCTTCTTTTACTTGTTGCGATGCATCACGTGGCAAAATGATATTGTGGAAAGAATAGACCGTTTTTACAAATCCACTGCAATCGACGGCTTTGGTGCTGGTGCCTCCCCATAAATAAGGCAGACCTAAAAATCTTTTTGATGTATTGACAATGTCACTGCCTTGTGCTGAAACATTTTTAATCCAATTTGTTACTAATTGGCATTGTGCAGAGTGGAGAAAAGCTGTGCGTCCGTCGGGATAAGTAACTTCGTAAAAACTCCCTTTTTTACGAAATTTATTGAGTGTACAGCCTGCAACAATATCCGATACAGGTACACTTTTTTTGTTTGCTTCGGAAAAAGCCTGTCCGTAAAGATCGGTAAAAATCAGTTTTTCGGAGTTGAGCCATTCATTTTGTTGTTGTCGGGTGTTTTGTTGCAACGAAGTTGCTGTCAGCCAGCCTAAGTAACCATCGGGCGTTTGAATGTGAAACCAACTTCCGTGTTTTTCCCAAATACGAACAGGTGTTCCCAATAAAGCTTGCGTCAGAAGTTCCGATTCGTAATGAGGTGTTGCACGAATAAAGGCTGTCGAAATATTGATGATGCCATAAATGGAATCACTTAAATCGTTTGCAGGCAACAAAATTACATTATTCAGGAATCCGTTTGTTTCACACAAACTCTGAATAGCTTTGTATGCCTTGGGTAAATTGGTTTTCCCATGAATAGAGGTGGTGTTACTTATAGTATCTATGCTTGTTTCAAAAATAGCAATTCGCAAGTCAGGTGCATAAGTCTCTTTAATGATGGAGAGTGAATATGGAAGTTCGGCTTGTTGCCCTTTAACACAAATGGTTAAAGTAATAGCACACGATAAAAGGAATATCTTTTTCATTGTTTTTTTGTACAAAGGTAAAATAATTACTTAAATTTTGCAAGTAAACATAAAAAGCGAGCCGTCTTTTTTTCTGACGACTCGCTTATGGTTCAGTTGGCTTTATTATGCCTGTTTTACGTAATGTCCGTAGTGTGACAACTGCCCTTCGTCAACACCATTCAGGATAATCGATACGTTGTTCAATTTATTTTCTTTTACGAGCGTGTTAAGTGCTTCTATGTATTCACGTGGCGTAATTCCTTGGCGACATACATATAAAGTGGCATCACTAATATGCTCTAATGTAAACGTGTCTGATACTAACCCAATAGGAGCTGTATCCACCAAAATATAGTCGTATTGAGTTCGTAATTGTTCAAATAACTCGTTCAGGCGCACATTCGTCAATATTTCTGATGGATTTGGTGGAATTGGTCCGGAAACGATGACGTCTAAATTATTATTAATCACCTGTTTACTTATTATTTCGTCAATTTGAATGGCATCATCTACCAAATACGATGTGATACCGTATCGTGGGTGTATGTCTAAATATTGTGGCAATACGGGTTTGCGAATGTCTAATCCTATCAGTAAAACTTTTTTGTTAATCATTGCCAACGAAAGTGCCAAATTGGTAGAAAAGAACGATTTCCCTTCACTGGCAACACTGGAAGTGATAATGATAACTTTGTCTTCTTTCTTTTTCAGAATGAATTTGATATTGGTACGCACCATTCGAAACATTTCGGTTATAACACCTTGTGCGCCTTCTTTCATTACAATATGTCCCTGATTTTTGTGGAAAGGTATTTGTCCTAAAATAGGAATTTCGGTTAAAGAAGTTAGCTCCTTTTTGCTGGTAATTTTATTATTTACAATATCATAAATGTAAAGATAAACCAATGCCAATAAGCAACCTGCTGCGAAGGCGAAAAACAAAATAATTGTTTTCTTGGGCGAAACAGGAGCTAATTCTGTATAAGCAGGGTCGATTATTTTTGCAATGTTTGTAGAGGAAGCCAAGTTTAGTTCCGTTTCTTCACGTTTTTGAAGCAAAAACAGATAGAGTTGTTGTTTTACTTGTTGTTGGCGTGCTATTTCTACATATTGGCGTTCTACAGTTGGCACATTACCAATCTTATCGGTAAATTGCTGATTTTTTGACGCTAAATCTTTGCGCATAATTTCCAGACTGCTTTTTACGTTCTTAACGGTTTGTGCAATATTTTTCTTTGTAAGTAATATTTGGTCGCGCTGTTGTGCAAGTATTGGATTTTCTTCATTTGTTGAGCGTTTAATTCGCAAATAATCAAGTAGTTGAGCGTTGTAAGCTTCTATAACTTTCGACAGTGCTTCGTCTTCGATGCCCGTATTTCCGGGAATTAATGCTTCTGTATTGCGGGGGTCTTGCACATAATTTTCAACAAAAGATACCAATCCGATTTGAATTTCTACTTCTGCCATTTGTTTTTCGTATTCGCCGGCAGTTTCAATAAATAGTTTCGATTGAGAAGTGATATCAGCCAAATGATGTTCTTTTTTGTATTTTTCAACATTGTCTTCTACTTCGGTCAATTCTTTGGCAATCAGCACTAAACGTTCGTTGATAAATGTGGCTATTTGCATTGACATACGGTTTTTGTCTGTCAGTGCGTCACGGTTGTATAACTCTACAATTTTGTTGATAATATCTTTGCTTTTATTCGTCTGCGGGTAGGTAATGGCAATTTTTACGGCATCGGTTTTTTTGGAAATAAGTCCTGCGGTTATCAATTGACTGTAACGCTCAACCAATACAGGCATAGGGTCTGTTTCCATTTTTATTTTATAGGGTTCCTCGTTCGGTTGATGCTCGATAAATATAAAACTGCCCCATTGGGTTTTTACCGGTTTTGAGAGTGATGTAACAGTAACTTTTTCTTTTTCTGTTTGGCTACGACTATAATTTTTCTTGTACTTAAATGATAAGTGATAGGTTCCGTCGGATTGATGTTCTATTATTACTTGAAAAGCACCTTGTAAATTTTCGTAAAAGTCTTTCGGATAAATAACAGACATGGCATCTTGCCCATATATCTCATCGTATTTTAAGTTCTTTTTTTTGTAAACGGTAGTCTGAATACCTAACTCATCTATCATTTGTTGAATGATAGTTTTTGACTTAATAACTTCTATCTCGTTGTCCACAGCTTTTTGCGGTGCTAACAAATCTGACATATTGCTGCCCGAAAGGAACCCGGACATAGGGTTGGAATCTTCGGTACGAATAAGAATGGTAGAATAGGTTTGATATTTTGCAGGTGTAAATTTGATGTAAATAAATCCTAATATTACACATACAACAATAGCAATGGCAAATATGTACCATTTTTTTGCATATTTAATCAGGATTTCGCGGATATTTATTTCTTGATTTTGCTTATCTTTCTTAAAATCTTCCATTATAAAAATACTATTTGATATTGATAAGAGCTACAATTACGGTTACCATAGACGCTAATGTGGAAACGGCTGTCAGCCACAATGACACATTTAATGAAGCCGCAGAACGTAATTTTGTGCTGTTAGGTTCTACATATATAACGTCATTTTGTTGTAAATAATAATAAGGGGACGACAATGGTGTGGTAGAATTGATGTCAAGCCGGATAAATTCTTTTTTCCCGTTATTTTCCCGAATCAGAAGAACATTGTCACGTTTGCCGTAAACTGTCATATCACCGGCCAAACCAAGAGCTTCTAAAATGGAAACTCGTTCGTTGGTAATGGTGTATGACCCCGGTCGCCCAACTTCGCCCAAAACCGTTACTTTATAATTTAAAAATTGGATGGTAACAATAGGGTCTTTTAAATATTGAACCAATTTATTTTGTATCAAGTTGATCGCTTCCGATTTTTTTAATCCTGCCAACTTTATTTTTCCAAGTACGGGAAAGGTTATTTCGCCATTAATGTCCACCAAATACGGTTGAAAAGTGGGAGTTGTATAAAGCTGTTCAGATCCCGGGGAATTGTAGGTAATAATAGGTAAATTGAATGGAGCGACTGCTAATGGCTCTAATCCTGAAACCACAATGGTAAGCATGTCGCCACTACAAATGCGTGTTTCGTATTGAATGGCGGTGTTGATTAAAGAATCTTTTTCCGATATGCCTTTAAAATAAGGAATTTTTTTATTGGAAGCACACGAAAGGAGTACAAGAGCAGTAAGAAAAGAAAAAATTACTTTTTTTGCCATGTTGGTTTTATCTTTGGTTATATTGTTGTTCGTAATATTTTTGGTAATTGCCGGATGTAATATTATCTACCCAGGCTTCGTTGGTCAAATACCAATCGACGGTTTTCTCCAATCCTTCTTCAAATTGAAGTGAAGGATGCCAACCTAATTCGTTTTGTAGTTTTGACGAATTGATGGCATAGCGTAAATCGTGACCGGCACGGTCTTTAACAAATGTAATAAGTTCCGCAGATTCTCCATTGCGGCGTCCTAATTTCTTATCCAAAATAGCACATAAGGTGCGAATTAAATCAATGTTGGTCCATTCGTTGTTGCCACCAATATTATAAGTTTCACCATTTTTCCCGTTATGAAAAATTATGTCGATAGCACGTGCATGGTCGTTCACAAACAGCCAATCGCGGATATTTTCACCTTTTCCGTAAATAGGAATTGGGCGTTTGTGCTTGATATTGTTGATAGCCAATGGAATTAATTTTTCGGGGAATTGATTGGCTCCGTAATTATTTGAACAGTTGGAAATGACGATAGGTAACCCGAATGTGTCATGATAGGCTCTTACGAAATGGTCGGACGATGCTTTGCTGGCAGAGTAAGGTGAATGTGGTGTGTAGCGCGTAGTCTCGGTAAAGAACGTACCGTCACATTGCAGAGCTCCATAAACCTCATCAGTTGAGATATGATAAAAACGTTTACCTTCCATATCCCCTTTCCATGCTTCTTTGACCGCGTGCAACAAGTTACAAGTGCCCATGACGTTGGTGCGTACAAACAAGAACGGATCAGTAATGGAGCGATCGACGTGTGATTCGGCTGCCAAATGAATTACGCCTATTGGCTGATATTTTGAAAATAATGTTGTAATGGTTTGAAAATCGGTAATATCCGCTTTTTCAAATTTATAATTGGGAGCATCGCAAATATCTTTCAGATTTTCTAAATTGCCGGCATACGTCAAAGCATCAATGTTTACAATCAGATAATCGGGATATTTATTAACGAATAAACGTACTACATGAGATCCGATGAAACCGGCTCCTCCCGTAATAAAAATAGTTTTAGCCATATAATCAACTTTTCAATTAATCAAAAATAAATGCTTGCAAATTTAGTTTATTTTGTTGATAAAAAAAAAGAAATATGTATTCTAAAAATTTCTTGTGTTTGTAAACAAAGAACGGTACATCGATTACTTAGATTTTAGCAATTGGCATCCTATGGCGCATTGCAGACATTTTCGTGTGTCACAATAAGCCTGTTTTAATTGAATAATGGCTTGTGTATCGGCAGCCGTATCAGCAGGGAAATGTAACGATTTAAAAGTACTTACAATGTGGTTGTTTTCAGGTGGTAGTTGCTCTAACCACGACAGAGCAATCTCTTGCAATTTACTGTTATCGTGTGTTTTACCATAGTTAAAAAGGAAAGGAACAATGGTGTTGATGATGATAATACGGATGGAAGCTGCCGAAAGTTTTTTGTCTGTTTTTGAACTTTCTTTATTGAAAAGGTAATGAGTTGTCCAATAGTCAGATGTAGTGAAATCAAAAAATGACAGAACATCATTATATTGTGTACATTCCAATACTTTGGAAAACAGTCTGCTGGAGTGGTGTATCAGAGCTGCAAATTGTGCCATGCGTATAGTGGGGAAGTTAGCCGGTCGGAGTCTTAAAAATTTCCATTGGAGTGTCGTTGGTGGTTGTAAAGCATATTTTTTGCTTAAGAATTGATATTCTTTTTGAAGTTTTTTGACGTAGTCGTCTTGTGGTTCTGTATCTTCGAGCCAGCCGGCTTGTCCGAAAAGTAAACTTTCAATTTGAAACAATTGGTCTTTGTGCTTGCCTAAAATTGCTAATGGTACTGATTTCGCAACCTGTTCAAAAGCGTCTGCATTAGTCGAAAAACCAAAATTACGACATAAAGTAATATAAAAAGCCTCTTCCCAATTATTTGCAGTCTGATTCAAAATAGTTGTTATTGCAGATACTTTCTGTTCTAAACGCTCTACTAAAAGACGATTGAGCCAATTATAAAATGTAATTTCCGATATAGATGCTAATTTGTTGGCACAAGGTAATGATGATTTAGGAAGTTGTAATGTGCGGTATTTTTCCAGTAAATCATTTGGTACTGTGATTTCCCACTGTGGAATGCTTTCATTATTGGTACGAAAAATAGAACAATCGGCACTAAAAACAACATGTAAAATAACTGAATTGTAGCTCTTGTCGTTATGGTGTTTGTGCTTCAGCCAATCGCTGGAATGTCTATGAAATTCCACATTTCCACACCAAATTTGATCGCTGATTTTAATTTTGGCGTTAAATACATCGGGACCGGCATTGGAGTTGGGTTGCCCGATGTCTATAATTTCCAAGCGTTCGCCATCTGTTGTGTGTGCTTCAAGTGGAAATTGTTTTTGAAACCAGATATAATGTAACAAATCTTCGTTTATGTCCCTTTCCAAGGTAGTCATCTGTATATTTTTATTGTTCAAAATACAAAGTACGATAAAAATTTTGAGATATTAAAGTCTTTGTTAAAAAAAAGGCTGATCGCCAACCATCAGTCAGTAATTTTATAGGTTGTTTAATTGAGTGTATGTGTGTTACTGATTTTTGCTTATATTTGCACCAATAAAAAATTGTTTAGTTAATAGAATTATGAAACGAAGTTATGCTATTTTAGTAACGGTTGTTTTGACCGTATCTGTATGTGCTCAACAGGAACTGTTGGGAGAGTGGAAAACCATTGATGATAAGACAAAAATAGAGAAATCTATTGTCAAAATTTTTAAGGCGACAGATGGTTTTTATTATGGAAAAATAGAACGCCTGCTTGAGGATAAATATAAAGGTGCAGTTTGTATTCCGTGTACAGGAGCAGAAAAAGATAAGCCTGTCGAAGGTATGATTATTATCAAAAAGATGAAATTAGAAGGTGAAAAACTCACAGGAGGTCAAGTGTTGGACCCGGAAAGTGGTCATGTTTACTATGCACATATTTATATTGATAAAAAAACAGGTCATTTAATTCTCAGAGGATCAATAGATAAACGAGGTGTCCTTGGCAGAAATCAAGCTTGGATAAGATTTTGATAAAAATATTATGAATATGTTGTACAACATAAATATATCTATTATCTTTGCAGCGTGTTTTTCATAATAGTAATTTTAAGGTTAAAAAAGTTAGAGGTCATCTTTTCGATGGCCTTTTTCTTTGTTTTTCAAATATTTTTTAATCGTTTTAAAATCAAATAATTATGAAAATTTTTATTGCCGAAGTTTGTTTGTGTATGTAAATATAATATAACTAATAATAAATAATATTAAATATACAATTTTTATTGCATATATGTTGTACAGCATAAAAATATCTATTATCTTTGCAACGTGTTTTTCATGGTATTAGATTTAAGGTTAAGAAAAGATTGCGGTTGTCGTGAGACAACCCTTTCTTGTTTTTAGAGGGTTCTTATTTTGAGTAAAAACTATTTTAAATCAAGTACTTAAACATAACTATTTTAAATCTATTCTTGTGTTATCTCAAAAGCAAACAGCAATCTCTGCCGTTAAAAAAGCACTTCAAAAGAGCAAAAAAACGGTTGTTTGGATATTAAAAATTATTCTTCCTGTTTCGTTATTTGTTAGCTTTTTGCAATATTGGGGTGTTATTGAACTTATTTCTGCTGCTTTAACCCCTTTGTTTATTTTTCTTGGCTTACCCGGCGAAGCTGCTATCGTTTTTATTTCCAGCATTTTTTTGCCCCTATATGCTCCGATTGCTATTATTGCTACTCTTTCGTTATCGTTGCGCGAGATAACTATTTTGGCATTGATGTGTCTTATTTCTCACAATCTTATTGTCGAAACTGCTGTTCAGAGTAAAACCGGCAGTTCTGCATGGTTTATAGCTTTGTTGCGCATTTCGTCAAGCATAGTGGTGGCTTTGTGCCTTAATTGGTTGTTGCCTGCCGATATGGGACGTGCACTTTTGTCTGGTCAAACAGTAGAGGTTCCAACATCTGTTATGGAAGTTTTGTTGAATTGGGTAAAAATGGCATGTAACATTACCATCAAATTGATAATAATTGTTACTCTGTTGATGTTTTTACAAAGTTTTCTGAAAGAGTTTCATTGGTTGGACAAGTTGTCTAAACCTTTTGCTCCGATTATGAATCTTTTGGGGCTGGATTCACAAAGTTCTTTTTTGTGGATAGTTGCTCAAATTGTTGGTTTGACATACGGTTCTGCCGTACTTTTGGAGGAGGTAAATGAACACGCCCTTCCTCAACGTCAAGTAAATTTACTCAACTATCATATCGCTGTAAATCATTCTTTATTGGAAGATACCTTTCTTTTTGTGGCAATAGGTGTCCCTATTTTGTGGATATTGATTCCGCGATTAATAGTGGCATTGATAATTGTATGGACGATGCGTGCTTTTTATTATTTCCACAGAAAATAAATATCACAAATGGTTTTATTCACATTTGGTTACCGTTATGTGAAAACATTTTGATCGTCCTTCGCAGATAATCAGGAAACGGCATTGTTGGCGTAATTCTCTTAATGTTTCCTTCAAAATTTGTTCTACTTGTGGGTTGCTTTCGCATAAACTGTTTTTTTCGTATTTATAATAACCAATATCAAACGTGGTGCCGAAATAGTGGGCAGATCCGTTTGGTGTTGCATTTCTGTTGATGTGCATCAACTGTTTTTGGTCATTTTCGGTGCGTAACATAGAAGTAATGCGAAATTTGTAGTTGCCCAAATTGTTTTCGTGTAACTTTTGTTGAAACGAAATGCCAATGTCATTAAGTAACTTGGCAGCTTCCGGAATAAGATACGGATGTGAGTGTGTCAAATCTTTTATGGCATAGTAGCGATTTTCCTCTATCTTGACTAAAATTCCGTTATTAAGGCATGAATCAATATTTGCATATAAATCTTCTTTGTCTTTGAAGGCTTTTTTTAACCCGTTTTTTTGAGCATGAATCAAATGCTCTGCATTTTGGTCACGGAAACGTTCTGTAGGCGTAATGGGTGCAGAAGCATGTTTGCATAAATCACATTCTTCAATAATGATAGGTGGTGTTGTATGACGTATATTATATTCTACAACAAAAATAATTATAATACTGGCAGTAAAACCTATTAAGATGCACCAAAACAATGGATTATGTAGTAGTTTTGCAGATTTCCTTTTTTTCTTTTTTGTCTTTTGTCTTTTTTTAGTTTTATTTTGAGCCATAGTGTATTATAAGAATAACAGTTGTGTTAAAATATAAATTGGCAGTAGAATTACCAATGAAAATTTAATTATATAACCAAAAAAACTTGGCATCTTGATTCCGTTTTCTTCGGCAATGGATTTAACCATAAAGTTTGGTCCGTTTCCAATATAAGTCATGGCACCAAACATTACCGAACCTAATGCAATTGCTCGTAGTAAAGAAGTTGGAATACCTGCAATTTCGGCAGTGGCCATACCGGCTTCTACCAAACCTTCTGCTACACCATAAAAAGCCACAGCTGTTGGTGTATTATCAAGAAAGGAACTTAATGCTCCGGTAGAGTAGTAAAATTCCCAACTTGCTGTCAGTCCGAGATGTGCAGCATTTTGTGTTAAGAAGATTAAGGCAGGAGTCATGGTCGTGAAAATGCCGAGAAAGAGTACCGCAACTTCTAAAATGGGTCCCCAAGAAAATTTGTTGGCGGTTCGAACTTCTTTTTTTGTTGTATAGAGCGATAATCCGATGATTGATGCTAAGACAATTTCACGTAAATATTTTATCCACAGATGAGCATCTGCATTATTCATCTCAGGAATATAACTGCCGTTGATAAAAGCGACTGATAATATAATGCCTATTAGGTAGATAAAATTGATTTTACCGTGAATACGAATGGGCTCAACCTCGCGTGCATCTGCCGATAATGCTGTCCAGTGTTCTTTCTTATACAAATAAGTATCCACTAAGAAATAGATAAGCAGTAACATTCCACCTACAAATGCCCATTCAGGCAGTAAATGAAGGAACCAGGTAAAATGTACGCCACGTAGATACAATAGAAATAATGGGGGATCGCCAAGTGGTGTAAGCAAACCTCCGCAATTGGCTACGGCGGCAATGAAAAACAGAACCGTATGCACTTTGTAGTTACGTTGTGCATTTGTAGCCAGTACAGGACGAATGAGTAACATTGCCGCTCCTGTAGTTCCCATGATGGAAGCTAAGAGATAACCTATTGCTAAAAAAGTAGTATTGACAATAGGTTTCGCCTTGATGTCACCGGAAAGATGAATGCCACCGGTAACTACAAACAATGTAGCCAATAAAACAATAAATGGAATATAATCAAACAGTAATTGATGTTCCAAATTGGTAGCCAAACCTTTATTAATTAAAAACAAGGCTGTTGGTACGCCAAGGAAGAGCGAAACGATAAGTTTGTTTCTGTTGCGGTCCCACCAATGTTCAGCAATAAGTGGACCGATGGCAATAGTTAAAAGCATAATTACAAATGGAATCAGTGCCCATACCGGTATTTGATAGGGTGTCATGGTGGCAGATTCTGTGACTTGCTGTACGGTTGCCGTAATAGAATCGTTCAGTGTTTGTGCCATATTGGATGCAGAATCCTTAATCGCAGAAATAGTGTCTGTTGTTTCCATAAAAAGGTATTTATAAAAGTGTTAATCTAATTTTAATACGGCAAGAAATGCTTTTTGCGGCACTTCTACGTTGCCAATTTGTTTCATGCGTTTTTTGCCGCGTTTTTGTTTCTCAAGTAATTTGCGTTTACGCGATACATCGCCTCCATAACATTTTGCAGTTACATCTTTCCGTACTGCTTTAACGGTTTCGCGCGCTATAATTTTTGCGCCTATGGCAGCCTGAATGGCAATATCGAATTGTTGGCGGGGAATAAGCTCCTGTAATTTTTCGCACATTCGGCGACCAAGCGTATAGGCATTATCGAAGTGAATGAGCGATGAAAGAGCGTCAACAGATTCGCCATTAAGCAGAATATCCAGTTTGATAAGCTTTGATGGCCGATAATCGTTCATGTGATAGTCGAAAGAAGCGTATCCTTTTGAGATACTTTTTAGTTTGTCGTAGAAATCGAAGACTATTTCTCCAAGCGGCATATCATAAATCAGTTCCACACGGTCGCCGGAAATATAATCTTGTTTTATAAGTTCACCGCGTTTGCCCAAACAGAGTGTCATTATTTGTCCAATATAACTTGATTTAGTGATAACGGATGCACGAATATAAGGTTCTTCGATACGGTCGATGCAGCTGACATCGGGTAACCCTGACGGATTATGAACTTCGATGGGGTCGTCTTTTGCTGAGGTAGTATATACTCGATAGGAAACATTTGGTACGGTGGTAATTACGTTCATGTTAAATTCGCGATCGAGCCGTTCCTGTATTATTTCCATGTGCAACATACCCAAAAAACCGCAGCGAAAACCAAATCCAAGTGCTACAGATGATTCCGGTTCGAACGTGAGCGAAGCATCATTTAGTTGTAATTTCTCTATAGACGATCGTAAATCTTCAAAATCTTCCGTTTCGATGGGATAAACACCGGCAAAAACCATTGGCTTAACCTCTTCAAAACCAGCAATGGCTTTGGTACAAGGTCTGTTGATGTGTGTGATTGTATCGCCCACTTTGACTTCTTTTGAAGCTTTAATTCCAGAAATAATATAACCTACATTGCCGGCGGAAAGAGTTGTTTGTGGTACCATGTCGAGTTTGAGAATTCCGATTTCATCGGCATCATATTCTTTACCTGTGGCGACAAATTTAACCATGTCGCCGGCATGTATTGTTCCGTTTACTATTTTGAAATAAGCGATAATGCCTCTAAAAGAGTTAAACACAGAATCGAAGATAAGGCATTGTAGTGGCGCTTCCGGGTCGCCTTTTGGTGCCGGAATACGCGTAATAATCGCTTCAAGAATTTCTTCCACTCCCATTCCTGTTTTACCACTTGCACGAATAATCTCTTCACGTTTACAACCAAGTAGTTCTACAATTTGATCTTCTACTTCGTCGGGCATGGCACTATCCATATCCATTTTATTCATGACCGGAATTATCTCTAAATCATGTTCAATGGCCATATACAGATTGGAAATTGTTTGTGCTTGAATGCCTTGTGTGGCATCAACAATCAGCAAAGCTCCCTCGCATGCGGCAATGGAACGTGATACTTCGTATGAAAAATCGACATGCCCCGGAGTGTCTATTAAATTGAGCGTATATTTTTGACCTTGATGTGTGTAATTCATTTGAATAGCATGACTTTTGATAGTAATGCCACGTTCACGTTCCAAATCCATGTTGTCGAGTACTTGGGCTTGTAAATCTTTTGAGGCAACCGTTTTGGTATATTCCAACAAACGGTCGGCCAAGGTACTTTTACCATGGTCGATATGTGCAATAATGCAGAAATTGCGTATTTTATCCATAAAATAGAAACGTACTGTTTAAAAAATAAGAGTGCAAAAATACTCAAAAAAGCTCAATGAACTTCCGCTATAAATTTTTTCTTTTTACTATCTGATGTTTTTTCTGAGAAAGCGGTAAAATTTATATGCAATGTTCTATCAAAAAATAAACGCCAATAAGAATAAAAATTCCTCCAACAATCCAGCGAGTCCATTTTCCCGCATTTTTCATAGAAGTATAGAATTTATTGATATTGTTCAGACTGAAAGCAATAATCCATGCAATAAGTACGACCGGTAAGGCTACAATCAGAGCAAATACTATCAGTAATAAGAAACCACTCGATGAGGTGGCGCATGTAGGTAACAGCATACCGAAAAAAAGAACGGCATTGGTGGGGCAAAAAGCTAAAGACAAGACTGCTCCCATTAAAAAAGACCCCCACTGGTTTTTGCTGACTTTGTTTCCAATCTTTTCGGAAGAGACAGATAATTTTAATCCCGGGAAAATATCGGGGAAAAACATTATGATGCCAACCAAAATGAAAAACGGAATAAGAATGATTTCTCCGTATTTTGAGAAAAACTCACTGATATGAAAGATGTTGGCTCCTGTTTTTAATAATTCTATGATGATAGTGCCTAAAATGCCAAAAGTTACTACACGACCCAATGTGTACCATAATCCGTTAAGAAAAACTTTTCGTTTCTCTAAATCTTTTCCAATATATCCAATGGCAGCAACATTTGTCAGCATTGCGCAAGGATCCAGTGCAAAAACCAGACTTAGTAAAATTGTAATCCACAATGGTGATTCGGCTTGTGTGAGTAGAGCATTGAAAAAATCTGTCATAAGGCGTTCATTTAAGGGCGGAACGAATTATTTCTTCTGCTTGTTTGAGAGTAAGGCGCTTTCCCATAGATTTTATTTCTTCATTGACAATGACAGCCGGCATTGCCCATACGTTATATTCTAAAATTTTTTGGACATCATTTATCTCTTCTACAATAATTTTTTCTTGCCCTGCATAATTTTTTGCTGCCTGTTGTATGGTAGTGAGGGTGGCTTTGCAAGTCGAACAATTAGGCTCTAACAGTACTTTTATTGTCATAATGGTTTTAAAATCAAGATTCATATTGCAATCAAGGTACAAATATACGGCTTTTTTTCCCAACTATGAAGGGTTTAAATTTGATAAACTATTTTTTATAAAAAAGAATGGCGGAATTATTTAATTCCGCCATCTTTTCCTTATTTATTATGAACACTTATCTTACAATAATTTTTCCTGTTCGAGTAAGGCCGCTGTTGTCTTTAACAACAACCAAATAAATGCCCTGCAAACCTGCAACGGACATCTCGTTTTGGTTCTCTACCACACGAATCTTTTGCCCAGTCAGAGTGTAAAGGTCTATTTGTGCAGCTTTCACACCATCAACATACACCATTTCACGGTTGTTGTAGATAAGCATCTGATTCGACTCTATGATAGGAACGTCAACCGTCCCGCCCGGTACTTCAAACGTGTACATGGCTGCCATATCTCCTGCTTTGT
>JAQUTW010000003.1 GCA_028694215.1 Paludibacteraceae bacterium
ATAACGCCCTTGCTCTCAAAAGCGGTTGCAAAGATACAATACTTATACGAAGTATACAAACTTTTAAAAGAAATATTTTAAAAAAATTACAATACGCTGATAATCAAATAAAAATAAAAAATATTTTTTTAGAATGCAAACAAAAAAGGCATTATAAAACATAATTTCTATTCAAAAACAGATAAAAAACAGGCAAAAAGTTCTTGTTGAACCTCAAAAATAGAAATTTCACGACTCAATTCGTGCTGCATAGACGTTACGCCTTTATCGGTAAAACCACAAGGATTGATATTTTTGAAATAATTTAAATCGGTATTGACGTTTAGAGCGAAACCGTGCATGGTGACAAAACGACTACATCTCACACCAATTGCTGCTATTTTTCGACATCGTGCAGGATTGTCACTGTCCAACCAAACGCCTGCGGCTCCATTTAAACGCATTGCCGTTATGCCATATTTTGCCAAAACAAGTATAATAGCTTTTTCTACATTATATATATAGAATTTTAATCCGAGATGTAAACTTTCCAAATCAAAAATGGGGTAACCTACTATCTGACCTTTACCATGATATGTTATATCCCCGCCACGGTTGGTTCTGATTAATGGCACATGATTGGGATTAAACAACAGATTTTCAGCATGTCCACTTTTCCCAAGGGTATAAACATCAGGATGTTCACACAAAACAAGTCTGTTTTCAAAAGGGTAACCTTTTCTTTTGGCTTCTATTGCTTCATTAAAAAACATTTCCTGCCGTTGTAAAGCTTCTGCATAATCTACTATACCCCAATTATCCAATATCATAAACACATAAATTAATCTTCTTCATCGAAATTCCATTCGTAATCATCATCTATAAAATATGGTGTGTCGTCAACATAACTTTCCATATCGCGCCGTTCTTTTTTAGTTGGGCGACCGGTTCCTTTTTCACGATATGCGGTTTTATCAAGTTTTAGCAGATCTAATAGCTGTAATTGTTCCGGCGAAGTAACTTGCTGCATAAAATCCGGTACCATTCTGGCATTCATTCTATTTTGCGCCAACGCCAATACTTTAAACGAATAAAGTATTGGCGCACGACGGATTTGTATAACATCATTTACGGCTATGGTCTTTGACGGTTTAACTCGTTGTCCCTGCATCAAAACCTTCCCCTTTTTGCAGGCTTCTGCCGCCAAACTTCTTGTTTTGAACAGTCGAACTGACCACATCCATTTATCTATGCGGACTTCCATTATCTTTTATCAGTATTCACAGAACACTGTTTCTTTACTTCTTAATTAAAATGCGTTTCGTTTCTGAATTTGTATTGCCTGCTATTTTTACAACATAAACACCTTCCGACAAATCAGATAGTTCCAATTCAAAAGTTTCTTTGGCTGTAATATCTCCAATTGCCTTAGAATAAACTATTTGCCCATTTACATTATAAACAGTCAATTTTAAATTTGTATCTGACTGGGCAAAAAGAACGTTGCAATGACCTTCTGTAACTGTAGGATATAAAAATATTTTTTCCGGATACAATTTGGTTTGTTCAACAGAAGTTTGAGTTATGATTTTCAGTAAGCCATTATAAGCATTAATTTTCCCATATCCCCACGAATTATTTGGCAATGCACTTCCTGTATAAGAATCAGAAGTAGATGTTGTAGCCAAAACTTCACGCACTCTTTCAGGTGTTAAAGTTTTATCTGCCTGTAACCATGTAGCTAAAACACCGGTTACAAAAGGGCTGGACATTGATGTACCCTGCATATAGCCCCAATAATATTTCTGACCATTTTCGGTTGCTTCTGCTGCTTTGTCCATTGCAGATACGGCAGCATCGTTACTTGGCAAAGAAGAAATAAGAAGTGACCCCGGAGCTGTAATATCTGGTTTAATACGATTGTCAACCGTAGGACCTTTGCTTGAAAATCCCGTTAAAGCACCAACAACCGGATAATATATACTTGGTTTGCGACTCTGATAAGCTCCGACAGAAATAATCCGTTTACCTGTTCCTCCTAATTCACCTACAGAAGTTGTCGCATTACCGGCTGTCCAACTAGAAATACTGTTGTTGGTCAAATAAGAATAATTATCATCTGCCCACATATTAATTTCGCCTCCTGTTCCGGAAACAATAATTCCAACATAATTACCACTCGTTAAACTGTTTAAATTTACAGCTACCAATACATTACCTTTTTTATTTGTGGCATTCTTCTCACGAGAAACCAAAACATTTCCAGAAGCTCCTGTCGTAATAGAAAAAGAACTGGACTTTGAAACTGTTGCACGCAAATCACCGGTTGACCAAACCTCTTTTTCTGTT
Source organism: Paludibacteraceae bacterium (assembly GCA_028694215.1). GTDB lineage: Bacteria > Bacteroidota > Bacteroidia > Bacteroidales > Paludibacteraceae > DUQS01. Next base: position 2,329 of record JAQUTW010000003.1, read on the forward strand.
GACTTATTGTAAATTACGCATCGTACTGTATAAGTTGAATCTGCCTCTCCCCAAACATCAACCATTCCGTAACGTGTTGATGAATAATAAAATCCCATAAATGTTTTTATAGGTGAACTCGTTGTCAATGTTTGTTTAATATGTACTTTATCTTCGCCTTCATTTCCGGCAGAACCGACCAATAATTTTCCGGCTCCCTGCATCTCGTCACAAACACGGTCAAAAGTGGAAGTTCCGTCGTGAGGACCTACGTGCATACCCAAACTCATATTAACTACACAAGGTTTATTTACAGATTCTGCATAATTATATATATATTTTACACCATTTGAGATACTCACATTATCAGATGTATTGTCATTCAAATTATAGCTCACCAATACAATATCGGCATCAGAAGCTACTCCATAATAGTTGTTCCCTTTGTAAGCTCCTGCTGCTATTCCGGTTACATGCGTTCCGTGTCCAACAGCATCGGTTGTATCATCATACTTAGCTGCCAATATTTCCTCTTTTGTTGTGTATTCCTTTCCTCCTGAAAATCCCGAAGGTGCACCACCCGACAAATTTTGATTCCACACACGTTTTACACGTAAATCGGATTTAGCTGTATCAAAGAAATTGATATGACCATATTCAAAACCATGGTCAACAACTCCTACCACCACACCCGTGCCAAGAAATGGCATTGTTAACGGTGAAGTTCCTGCCTGAACCTTATCCACTTCGGCAGAAGGACGAGCTTTGTCCATACGTTTATAAACAGGAAAGCCAATTTCTATACGTTTCACATCATTCAATGCCGCCACATCATTCAATTTATCAACGGGAACACGAACTGCAACAATATCTGTATATTCGGCATCGACCAATACTCCCAGATTTTTCAAATTGGTTATATCTGCCTGCTCAGACAAATAAATAAAAGCTGACACATACTCCATATTATTAATGGATTTTATAGCATACATCTTTTTTAAAGGAATGTCAACTTTTGCTTTTTCAATTGATACAAAATTGTTGGTATATGGCGACATTTTTGGAGATTGTGCCATAGCAGTACAAAAGACTAATACTGCGACAAAACTTAAAACAGTCTTTTTCATGATTTTTGTAATTTTAATTAATTATTTTTAGTTATAGGTTTACGAATAATAATACGCGTAGGTAATTCTATATTATTAATGCCTTTCACTTGTAAAAGTTCCGGCAAGCGCACAATAGGACAAGTAAACGAAACGATATTCTTGGACAAAGATGTAATCTGTCCACCCATCAAACCAATAGCATTTGCATCAAAATCAGAAGAGACCTCCAAATAACCGGTCACCACTACGGTTTTCTTTTTGTCGTCCAAACGTTTTAAACCATATTGCGCAATAAGTTTTTCCGATGGTTCATACTTTGATAGTGATTTCAACGAAGCAGTTTCTTGCCCTAAGTCATACCACAACGACTCAAAGCCAACTGAATAGGTTACATTTTCAGGCAGTTTCGTCTTAAATTGATTAGGAATGGATTTTGACGCAGCACAACTAATCAAGATAAGTATGCTCAAAAATCCGAATACAAATTGATGTAAAGTTTTCATTTAATAAATTTTATATGTAAAAAACGTTTCGTTGCCGCTGTTATTTTATAACGTTCATCTATACGGTACCCTACTACCCAAACAATCTGATTTAATGAAGTTAATACCCATGTTTGTTCCTTTTCGAGTAAGGAAAGTTTATTATCAATAAGAAAGTCGCTAATTTTTTTCTGTTGCTTCATGCCAAATGGCGTAAAACGATCGCCACTTTTCCACAAACGTAATATTAACGGAAAAGTTAATTTATCTTTATCTAAAAAAGCCTCATTATTTCCTGCTTTTATTGTATCAAACTGATTATAAGATAAATAATTAAACTTTAAATGAAATGGGGAAAAACACTCTTCCATTTCTTCCGTGATGATGAAATCTTCTGTATTCTCTTTTTCTATAGGTTCTATCAATAAAAGTTCTCTATCTTTGACAAGTCGATGTGTTTTCGACAAAAATTGTTTACCTGAGTTGCTCTTGACAGCATCAACTATCTGCTCCGTTACTTCCGAATTAAAATTAAAGCGTGCAAGTAATTCATACAAAAGTGTTTGAGGCGCAGGTCGGCACATCAATTTTTCAATTGAAATTTGAAAAATACCGTTTTCTTCTTTCACTATCTCCTGTTCCGATACGTAACAATAATTATTGTAAACTTCCTCTATATCATGCAAATACGACATTGTATGCAACATTGTATTGGTAAACGAAGGATTTATACTTTCCAACTGCGGTACAATTTTATGACGAATATAGTTTCGCAAAAATGCTGTGTCGGAATTTGTAGAATCGTACACAAAACACAACTTGTTTTTACACGCATAATCCTCTATTTCAGAACGTTTGCACAAAAGCAACGGACGCACAATATTGTTTTGTTTCGCTTTCATTCCCGATAGTCCGTGTATGCCGGTACCACGTATCAAATTAATAAAAAAAGTTTCCACAGCATCATCTGCATGATGAGCCACCACCACACAAGCAAAGCCATTTCCATTTATTAAAGTTTGAAACCATTCGTATCGTAATTGTCTGGCAGCCATTTCTATAGACAAATGATGTTCCGATGCATAACGTTTAGTATCAAAATCGATACTGAAAAATGGCAAGTTATAAGTAAAAGTAAACTGCTTCACAAACTTAAAATCGCGATCGGATTCATCGCCTCTTAAATGAAAATTGCAATGTGCCACCGAACAATCGTAGCCTAAACGCACCAAAAGATGCAATAGTACGATTGAATCGACACCGCCACTCACAGCAACCAAAAGTTTATCATCTTTGGTAAACAGCCGTTCCTTTTCTATATATGCCGCTATTTTTTGATGCATCAGGCTTCACCGCCGCCAAACATAGGCGTCGGAGGTATCATTGAGTTAGTATCCGTTTTTATCTTTCCGTATTGTTCCTCATATTTGGTTATATTGTCCTGAATGGCAAACATCAAACGTTTTGCGTGTTCCGGTGTCAAAATAATACGCGATTTTACATGTGCTTTCGGAGTTCCCGGCATAATGCGTACAAAATCGACCACAAACTCCGATGAAGAATGTGATATAATAGCCAAATTGGAATAAATACCGTCTGCTACTTCAGCCGACAGTTCAATGTTAAGTTGATTTTCTTTTGTTTCCATATTCATTAGACGTTAAATGCAAATGTCAGTAAAAAATAGTACTTTTGCAAAACAAAACAGTTATTCTAAATATCAAATATATGGCAAAGATAGTAAAAAATTTAATGGAGTTGGTAGGAAATACACCTTTATTGGAATTATTTAATTTTCAGAAAGAAAACCGGCTAAAAGCTCACATTATTGGCAAACTGGAATATTTTAATCCGGCAGGCAGTATAAAAGACAGAGTTGGCGTAGCGATGATAGAAGCCGCCGAAAAAAACGGGGTTATTCATGAAGGATCAACAATTATAGAGCCAACAAGCGGCAACACAGGCATCGGTTTGGCAATGGCGGCAGCCATTAAACATTACCGACTCATTTTAACAATGCCGGACAGTATGAGCATTGAAAGGCGTTTGCTGCTGAAAGCTTTGGGAGCCGAAATTGTATTGACCGAAGGCGCAAAAGGCATTGCCGGTTCTGTTGAAAAAGCCAACGAACTTCACCAACAAATTCCAAACAGTTTTATTCCACAACAATTTAACAATCCTGCCAATCCTGATATTCATTATCATACTACGGCAAAAGAAATTTGGCGCGATACAGACGGAAAAATAGATGTTTTTGTATGTGGCGTAGGCAGTGCCGGAACCATTACAGGTTGTGGTCGTCGATTAAAGGAATTAAATCCTGCCATAGAAATTATAGCCGTAGAACCGGCATCGTCGCCTGTTTTATCGGGTGGGAAAGCCGCACCTCATCAAATTCAGGGCATAGGAGCAGGATTTATTCCCGGAAACTATGATGCCAATGTAATAGATAAAATTATCACAGTTGCCAACGAAGATGCCATTCGTACCAGCAGAGCCGTTTCTAAACTCGAAGGTCTGCTGTTGGGATTTTCCGGTGGTGCGGCTTTGTTTGCAGCCGAGCAATTAGCCAAAAAAGATACTTATTCCGGTAAAAATATTGTCGTTATATTTCCTGATTCCGGTGAACGTTATTTCTCAACAATTTTGTTTGACGAAGAAAATCGCCCCTTATAAAAATTTGTTATCGGTAAGAAAACCAACATTCAAACTTTTTTCTTACCTTTGCAGCCGCAAAAGGAAAGATGCCGGAGTGGTCGATCGGGCCGCACTCGAAATGCGGTGAACGGGTAACTGTTCCGGGGGTTCGAATCCCTCTCTTTCCGCAAAACGACATAAGTTAATAAAAAGCAGCCTTTTACATACGTAAGAGGCTGCTTTTTGAAAAAAACTGCCACAGATTTGCCACATTTTTTTTACGCGGAAATAACGAAAACGTAAAAAAGTCGTATTTCCAGTAATATCATTACATCAGATATTGTCCATTAACATTGAGTCTAAATTGCAAGCCAAGCACATCAGCCGATTTACGACATAAAAGCATACGGTTCAAAAAAATCTCAAAATAATCCATTACCGCACAGATATCCGTATTAATGGTCAGTTGCAATGTAATTGTTTTTTCCTCCACATTCAGAAGAACTTCCGAAGTTTCTGCCGCATAATTCACACGGTCATGAATATCAAATGCAATGGTGTCACTGTTTCGTACACGGCTGCGTCGTACATCTGTTTTATCGGCAAGTATTACAGCCGCAGCAATAGCATTTACAGGAAATGCCGTATCATCGTCATGGTACCCGATAGCCGTAATAATAGAAGCTACATCCACCGATGGCATTCCCATTTTATCCAAAATACGAAAAGCCATTACCGCTCCTGTTTGAGCATGATTGATACGATTTACCACATTACCGATATCATGCATATAAGCAGCTATTTTAACTAATTCTATATCGTGTTCGCTATAATGCAATGCTGTGAGAATATCACTGGCTACTTTGGCACAATTGGTAACATGTGCAAAACTGTGTTCCGTATATCCCAAAGCCAACAATGACGCATCTGCCTGCAATATATACGTTCTTATCTCTTTCGATTTTACAATGTCTTTATACGTTATTTCCGACATATTTATCCTAAAAATTTAATTAAATCGCCAAGCGATTGATTGACTGTTCGTTCAATAACTTTCGGGCGATCGTTTCCCAATTGATATTTGTGTGCAGACACGCCATTTTTTCCTGCCACGGCAATCCAAACCGTACCGACAGGTTTTTCATCACTTCCGCCAGTAGGACCGGCTATTCCTGTTGTAGCCACAGCATAATCCACTTTCATTTTTTCAAGACAGCCTTGTGCCATTTCTTCTGCCGTTTGGCGACTAACTGCTCCATATTTCCGTAATGTTTCTTCCGAAACGCCCAACATTTTATTTTTTATTTCGTTATTGTAAGAAACTACCCCTCCTTTAAAATAAACTGAAGATCCCGGCACAGACACAATTTTGGCAGCCAAAGCACCGCCCGAACAACTCTCTGCTGTTGCCAATGTTAAATATCTATCGGTAAATAGTTTATGTACTACTGTTTCTAAAGTATCCGTCTCTTCACCTACCATATAAGGTTTTATCAATTTCTCCAATTTTGCCAATTCGTCCTGCATTCTTTGCGGCAAATTCATCTGTTCTGTACCACGTGCCGACAAACGAAGACGAACCAAACCGGCCTGCGGCAAATAAGCCAACTTAAAAGCTTGTGGCAAAGCATCTTCCCATTCCGAAATTGTATCGGCAAGAAACGATTCACCAATGCCTTGAGTTAAAATGGTATGATGAAGAATGACCTCATCGACATGACGTGCTTCCAACCGAGGCAACACATATTGATTCATCAGAAACTTCATTTCGGAAGGCACTCCCGGCAAAGACACAATAATTTTCCCGTTCTGTTCAAACCACATTCCGGGAGCAGTTCCCACTTCGTTGAACAGCACAGTGCAGCAATCAGGGACATCTGCCTGATGATGATTTACTTCATTAAATGGCAATCCTCGCATTTCAAAATAATTTGCCACATGTTCAAATGTGGGCTGATGCACAACCATTTTTGCACCAAAAAAACGACATAGAACCTGTTTTGTCATGTCATCTTTCGTTGGTCCGAGCCCTCCCGTTAAAATTACTGCATCGGCAAAATGCAATTCATTTTCCAATGTACAAGTTATTTCCGTGGGATCATCTGCAACTGTAACTATATGTTCCACATCCACATTGACTCTGTTTAACTGTTCCGCCATCCACGAAGCATTGGTATTTACCACCTGCCCTATCAGCAATTCGTCTCCTATATTAATTAATGTAGTTTTCATATCCTTGAAACACTTTTCACGCCTTTTATTGTTAAAATAGTTTTTGTCAATTGTTCTAATTGTCCCAAATCCTCCACCATAACCGTTATATTGCCCTCAAACAAGCCGGCATCATTAGAATCTACCGAAATAGAACGCATCTTTACCTTATCGGTTTTTCCTATTATTGATGTAATATTTGATACAATCCCAATGTCGTCATGTCCGACAACCCGCAAACGAATAGGATATTGCGAAGCATTTTTACCAGCCCAACGCGCATTCAACATCCGATAGCCAAAACGCGCCATCATCTGTGGTGCATTCGGGCAATTACAACGATGTATTTTTATTCCTCCATTAATTGAAACAAAACCAAATATATCATCACCATAAATAGGGTTACAACATTTTGCCAACGTGTACTGTATATTTTTCAATCCCTGATCTATGACCAAAACATCCTCTTGTGAAGTAATTTTTTCCAGATCCGTTTCCGTAGAAAAATTTTCCGCCGAACGCAATGAAGTTTCTACAATCTCCTTTTTATCTTGCTGCAAACAATCACGAATAGCAGACATACTTACTTTTTCGCTGTTTACCGCCTGATAAAAATCGGATATGGTCTTATAATTTAGTTTTCGTGCCAATTGCGTAACCATTGATTCATCGCAATCCACCTTCCAATTTTTCAAACGCCTCTGTAACAACTCTTTACCTGATTCAGCATCTTTAAACTGAATTTCTTTAAGTGCCTGCCGAATTTTTGATTTGGCTTTCGACGAATGGACCCATTGCAACCAATCTGTTTTAGGCTTCTGACTTGGCAATGTAGAAACAGAAATTTGATCACCATTCTGCAATTCATAACGTATCGGCACATGCTTACCATTAACTAATGCACCAACACAATGTGATCCTATATTGGAATGGATGGAAAAAGCAAAATCAAGAATAGTAGAACCTTTCGCAAATTTCTTCACTTCGCCTTTGGGGGTAAACACAAACACCTCTTCATCATATACATTGACTCGAAATTCATCTAAAATTTCCACGGCATCTAAATCCGGATTGGCTAATAATTCGCGTATATGCGCCAACCAATTATCAGCCGAACCTTCTGATGTTCCGCCTTTGTACTTCCAATGGGCTGCCATGCCTTTTTCGGCTATTTCGTCCATACGACGAGTTCTAATTTGCACTTCAACCCACTTGGCTTCCGGTCCCAACACTGTAATATGCAACGATTCATAACCATTCGATTTTGGCATCGACAGCCAATCTCGCAAACGATTTGGATTGGGTGAATACATATCGGTAACCACAGAATAAACTTGCCAACATGCCGCTTTTTCTTGTTCGGTTGGAACATCTAAAATAATACGGATAGCAAACAAATCATATATTTTTTCAAAAGGCACCTGTTTTTTGCGAATCTTGTTCCAAATGGAAAAAATTGATTTCGTACGACCTTTAATTTCAAACTTCAAACCTGTTTTTTGCAATTCCTTTTCAACTGGAGTGATAAACTCGGTAATATATTTATCACGTACAGCCTTTGTTGCATTCAGTTTGTGTGCAATATCCTTGTAAATTTCATTAGAAGTAAACTTTAACGACAAATCTTCCAACTCGGTTTTTATTTGATACAAACCCAAGCGATGAGCCAATGGAGCATAAAGATATGAAGTTTCCCGCGCGATGGTTTGCTGGTCTTCTTTGGGATAGCGATTCAAAACATACATCGTATCCAAGCGTTCCACCAACACAATCATTATTACCCGAATATCTTCGGCAAAAGACATCAGTAATTTACGAAAATTTTCATTATCAAAAACCAGCTTTTTGTCATAAAGTTGATGGACTTTTATCAATCCTGAGATAACTATTGCCGATGATTTGCCAAAACGTTTTTCAACTTCTTCTATCGACAATAAGCCATACTGTACCGTTTCGTAAAGCAAAACACTTAACACGGCTGTATGCCCAAGTCCAAGGCGTTCAATACCTAAAATAGCGACACGTAATAATTTTTCGATATGTGCCAACGAAAAATTTTTAGCTTGTGCCGTTTCGTTTATCAAATGTTGGATTTCTTTTCGTTCATCAAGCGCAAAAAATGGTGCTGCATTATACAACAACTCACGATACAGTTGCTTAAAAGTTTTATCTGCTATCTCATTTTTCACGTCTCAATCCTCCTTTTCCCATCAATCGACTTCACCTTTCAGTTTAATTTCCAACAATTTATCACCATTAACAGTTAACGTTAAAATAGCAGAATGCTCATCTACACTCTGTGGTAAATAAGTTACCGTAACTTGTGCACCCAATGTTGAGGCAGCGTCTTCTTTTAAAATCACGGCATCAGAGATAGTGAAATACGCTGCATTTTCACCGCTAACAGCAAGATTTATATCAGCTGTCAAATCGGAAGCTTTAATAGCAATTGTTTTCTTTTTTGCCACATTCAACACACAATCTCCAAAATCCAGAGTACTATTTTTTAACGACCGCGTTGCCAACAAATCGCCCACCATTACCGTTCCTGTTATATCCAAATAAATATCTTCAGCTCTTGTTGATGCTATACCTATATTATCAACGTGTGAACCTTCGGTTGTCGGCACATAGCGAATGTCAACAGAAACAGGCTCTAATATTCCTTCTACAGGATACAAAACAATTGCATTACTCCATTCATCAGATGATGATTGCTTTATATCAAAATTACTGTCATCTAATAATAAAACATCTACGCTGTCCAATAAATTTGATCCACTGATAGAAACCGTTTGAATTGCAGACGATTGACCTATTTTTGCAGCAAACGGCAGCAACGTTCCCACACTATTCAATGTAGGAGGAGCACCTCCCATAAATTTAAAAGTAATAGTATTATTTGATAATTTTATATCTGTTATCGGCTTTTTTTGTGCCACACCGTTCCAACTCTTCATACTCGGATTTGTGGTGTCGGTAAATTCCGTTACGCCTCCGGAACCGGGGAATGGCGTATAAACCGAATTCTTTGTCAAACTGGTTGTCGGATAAGCCTTTATAAGCTCCACACATTGATGTGTAGAATCGGCATTTATTGTATTATCGTTCCAACGCATAACAGTAGAAGAACTTTTATCGACATGATAAACCAACATGCCCGGATTTTTCAAATAAGTATCCCAACCCGTTCTTTGGCGGTTTTCAAGAATATAATATTCACCTGAGGTTTCTGTATTGATACGGTACGACTGCACTACTTCCAAATTGGAATTACCGTCCAACGGAGGCAATGCAACTATTGCAGGATTATTCAGTACCACAGGAGCTTCCCATTCTAACAGATAACGCTCTACGCTGCTAAATTGAGGTGGTGTTTTAGACGAATTATTATAACAGCCTTGTGCCATCACACTCCATGTTGAAAGATGATATGCCAAACCTTCTGTATAATAATTGGTATCGTACAAATCGGGCAAACCAACCACATGACCAAATTCATGAATAAAAGTTCCCATTCCATCTATATTGCCGGAAGAATTAAGTTCTGCATTACAAGCATACGTATAAACCGATTTACCATTTCCTACATTCAATGACGTTTTTAATGCCCACGAATGTGGCCAAATAGTCGTCGCAGCACCTCCGGCAGCTTCACCTTTCCCTGCAAAAATTACATACACATTGTCCACATAACCATCACCGTCTGTATCGAACGGAGAAAAATCAACACCTGCATCTACAGCAGCCAAACATACTTCCGCCACAAACTCTCGCGGTCGAATGTCCGTTCCTGCAGCACCAGTATTAGCTCCATAATAGGCAACTTCGTTGACAACAGTATAAGGACCGGCTACCTCAAAATTCAAATTCAGTTTACCACGCGAACTTTGATAATAAAAATCATGTACAGACCCTGCGCTTCCATCATCACTGTACCCCTCTTTATTCAACTTATCCAAAAAAGTTTGGCGAATGGTTCCCTCCGACGAGAATTTTGAATCAGGATATTGTGCCAACAAAACCAATGCTTTGCGTGTTCCTGTATTACGAAACGCTTTTGCGTGATTCTCTTCCGATTTTATCTGAAAGGCTGGTTTGGTAACCATTTTGCGCTCTATTCCTGTTTTGGATGGACGTAATGTTTGGTCTATTTTACTCAACATTTGCATAGTAGAAGCAGAACGTTTCTTCACATCACAAGCTTTTTCAGAAGTCAAATACAAGTGATTTGCCCCATCTTTATCTACAAAATAATAGAAACCATCTTCTGCATAATCAATAAGATAACCATCTTCCGTTGTTGCATAATGATATGACTCATCACCATATTGCCGTATGGTTAATTCGGTTCCATTTGGCATTTTTATGACCATTGCGTCAGGGTTTGCCGGTACGGAATACAAGAAACTTACTGATATGCTCAACAAGATTAAAACACAAAATAGTTTATTCAACATAATAAACAAATCACTTCTCATAATCATTTCTGATAGTAAATTTTAATTTGGCATTATTGTTTTGACGTTCCAAGAAACGTTCTTCACGTTTTGTCCTATCTTCTTCATTTTTAGCTTTGTGCTTGCTCGGAAGAATTTCCCCTGAACAGTTTTCATGTGCGTAACAATAAAATCCTCTTTCATCTGCCAGAATCAGATAACCATCTGCCGTCATTCGCCAACTGTTATGTTCATCACCACATAAATAGATGCGCAATTTGTAACCATCAGGTTGCTCTATTTCCAACAAACCGGATACCGCAGGCACACGATTAGGCAATTGTGCCATTACATACCCACCAATCGTTATCAGCAATCCGAATACGCAAGTCAATACTATTTTTTTACGCCACATACTAAGTTTTTTTTAATTTATCAAATCATTCTTCTCGCAAATCAGGAGGCAACTCTTTAGTTGTTTTCGCCCCCAACTGTCTGATTTTTTCAGCAGTACGAAATACATTGCCGCTCCCGTCTTTCATTTTTTTCATCACTTCATCATACGCATTGCCGGCTCGATTTATATTATCTTTAACTTTCAAGAAATCAATCATTAAACCGACCATCTTATCATATAAAGTCCCGCTTAATCGGGCTATTTCCTGTGCATTACGTGTTTGATTTTCCTGTTTCCAAATACTTGAAATGGTACGCAAGGTTGCCAACAAGGTTGTCGGACTGACAATTACAATTTTTTTATTCCAAGCATACGAAAACAAATCCTGCTCTGCTTTTACGGCAACAGAAAAAGAAGACTCTATAGGCAAAAACAACAGTACAAAATCCGGAGCATTTAAACCCATTGCCAATTGATAATTTTTTTCACTTAACAGTTTCACATGACTTTTTATGGAATTGATATGTGCTTTCAAATTTATATCATAGTCATGTTCATTTTGTGCATTTACCATACGTTCATACGCTACCAGCGAAACTTTTGAATCAATTATAATATGCTTATTATCAGGCAAATGCACTATAACATCAGGACGTTGCGTTTCCTTTTCGTTGCCCTCTACCACTTCTTCTCGTTCATATTCACAACCTTTCGTCAATCCCGAAGTTTCCAACACACGTTCCAAAATAATCTCTCCCCAATTTCCCTGTTTTTTTACATCACCTTTCAAGGCCTTTGTCAAATTATTGGCTTCTTCACTCACACGTGTATTCAACTCAGTCAGTTTTTTAACTTCTTCTTTTAAACTGATTTTATCACGCAGTTCTTTATCATAAGCCTCATTCACTTGCTTTTCAAACGCCGAAATTTTGTCTTTCAACGGAGTTAACACATCACTCAGATGTTTCTCGTTGGAAACCGAGAATTCTTCAGTACGTGCTTTCATAATTCGGTTGGCAATATTTTCAAATTCCGTTGTCAAACGTTTTTGCATATCTTCAAGTTCATGTTTCTCTTTTTCCAAAGTTTCCTGCAAATGGCTGTTACGTTCAACTAATGAGGCATTGTCGGCCACTTGTCGGGTTAATTGACTATTAAGACTTTCCTTTTCCTCTACACAACGTGTAAGTTCTTCACGCTTTTCGCGCAGTTGTTCTTGCAATAATGTTACAGAAGTTTTTGACTCATTCAAATGCGCAGCAGTCCGTTCCATACGAATCTTCATCAAAACAAAGACCCCCGTTCCGACCAACAATGCCGTTAAAACTATTCCTAATATAAACACCATACTATCCATAAATTTAATCAAATAAAGTAGGTCTGTCTTCATCCAATTGCTTCAAAACCGCTCTTACGACAGCTTCACGCATAAACTTAGAAACATTTTTAACTTTATACTTCACTACGTAATGATCAATAATTCTTTTTTCTTCATCATTCAGCAACAAAGCGACCCTGTGTGTTCGTTTTAACGATTTATCGCTACTCATTATACTTCAACTTAAAATAAACTTTAAAAATTAATTGACAAATGTACGAAAAAATTTCCAACAAAAATGTACTTTTGTTGTAAAACAATAAAGCATGGCTACACACAACGATTTTGGTAAAGAAGGTGAAATAGAAGCACAACGTTTTCTACGGCAAAAAGGTTATAAACTACTTGCATGTAATTGGTTTTCAGGAAAAAACGAAATAGATATTATTGCCGAGACCAACGATTTTTTAGTTATAGTAGAAGTAAAATCACGCTCTACAGATACTTTTGAGCACCCGAAAGATGCTATTACGACAGCTAAAATTAGACGAATTGTAGAAGCTACACATGACTATATTTTGCAAAACAATATTCAAAAAGATGTACGCTTCGATGTTATCAGTATAATTCCACACAACGGCATATTTACCATTGAGCACATAGAAGACGCATTCTTACCGCCTGTAAATTAAGTATATACAAAAACAAAATTGGTAAATAATTTTTTTTTCAAAAAAAGTCTTGTCATATTCAATAAAAACCACTACTTTTGCCGAGCAATTTTGAACCAACTAACACAATAACGGTTTAAAATTCTTCCTTAGCTCAGTTGGTTAGAGCATCTGACTGTTAATCAGAGGGTCCTTGGTTCAAGTCCAAGAGGGAGAGCAAAGTTAATTCATAATTTGTATTTTGATTTAAAAAGGAAATTCTTCCTTAGCTCAGTTGGTTAGAGCATCTGACTGTTAATCAGAGGGTCCTTGGTTCAAGTCCAAGAGGGAGAGCAAAAAGCCGCAACTTAATGTGTTTGAGAAGCGGCTTTATTTTTTTTCTTGTATTTATGAAACGAATATTAGGCATAGGCAATGCTTTAGTCGATATATTAATGCTCTTACGTTCCGATAGAGCATTAGACCAATTGTCACTTCCCAAAGGAAGTATGCAATTGATAGACGAAAAAATGCTCAAAAAAATACAAAGCGAAACTTTATTACTCGACCAACACATTGCCACAGGTGGTTCTGCCGCCAATACAATTATCAGTTTGGCACATTTGGGAGTCAATGTCGGTTTTATTGGCAAAATAGGCAACGATTCTGTTGGCGAATTTTTTAATGGGGATTTATTTGAAAATGGTGTACTCACCTACCTTGCCTATTCCACACTACCATCCGGAAGATGCCACGTATTAATTTCTCCCGATTCGGAACGTACCATGTGTACATATCTTGGAGCTGCAGCCAACTTACAAGCAGAAGATTTAAAAATCAATATGTTTAAAGATTTCGATATTTTACATATCGAAGGATATTTGGTATCCAATAAAGAATTATTGCTAACCGCTGCACGATTGGCAAAAAAAGCCAAACTAAAAATATCTATTGACCTTGCCAGCTACAATGTTGTAGAAGAAAATTTGCCTTTTTTACTTGATTTTGTAGAAAAATACGTTGATATCGTTTTTGCCAACGAAGAAGAAGCGTTTGCATTTACCAAGTTGAAAAACGATGAGAAAGCCGCCCAAACAATAGCCTCACTTTGCGATATTGCCATTGTAAAAGTAGGTCAACGAGGTTCCTTCATACACTCAAAAGAAAACAAATACAGAATTCCTTCTGTTGCAGTCAATTGTATTGATACTACAGGAGCCGGAGATCTTTATGCAGCCGGATTTTTATACGGACTATCGCATGATTTGCCACTTGACCAATGTGGAAAAATCGGTACTATTTGTGCCGGACATGTCATTCGTTTTGTAGGCGCAAAAATGGACGACAGAACGTGGAAAATAATCAACGAAGCAGCCAATACCTTCCAAAAATAGTTCAATATTTTATTGTTAACAACAAATTGTAATCTATGCGGCGAGCCATAGATGCACCAATTATCAGTTTCAAAAACTTACGCAATAATGACCACGTTTTAACAATAACACAGAAAATAAACATATTTTTTGTTGCTTTTTGTAAAAAAATCACTATCTTTGTCGAAGTAAAAAATAACTTTCTTTTAGTAATTGAGCTCTGCTTAATCACGAAAGCAATCCCATAATACTAATGAAACACCTGCGAAATTACACATATTTATCAATTTGTTTGGCATTTTTCATCTGCCTTACCGGTTGCAAATCAGAAACAAAATCTATTTCTGAAAACTTACGATTTTGCGAGGCTATTCTTAATTACAACAATTATATCTTGTGTGCCAATTTTGGTGACAAACATGGCGATACTTATAATCAGGAAGGGAAAGGATATATTACCATATACAATGGTAAAGACAACTCTGTTCTCATTCCTGCCGACGGCAATTTGTCTGCTCCGAAAGGTATGGCAATCAAAAACAATTATTTATTCATAGCAGATGTACAAAAAGTCGTCATTTATGATTTAGAACATCTGTCGTTACCGCCACGCACCATCAAAATGCCGGCTAAAGAAATTTTGGTAACAGACGTAGCGGTAATGGGTGATGTACTTTTTATTGCCGTTGTCAACACCGGCAATATCTACATTTTGGACATCACAGATCCAAACAATATAGACGAAAGCACTTTGGCTGTTTATGTCAACATTCCAGGCGCCAACGTTATGTGCACGACCAACGAATACAAATTATACATTGGTTCTTCACCATTAGCAAACAAACTGCCGATAGAAGACAATGTTCTCTACGTTATAGACGATATTATGCAACCAATGCCTAAAAAACTGATACACGACATTGGAGCTTATACCGGTATAGTTGTTTCTCCGGCAAAGCAAACACTGTATTTCATTGATGTTAAGCATAATATTATTGGAGGTCTATCTTTAAAAAACGGAAAAATCAAAAAAATGCCAATGAAAAAACATATTGACCACCAAAATAAAATTTGTCTTTTCAATCGGGAATTGTATGTTACCGATTTTGAAAATCAAACAGTATTGACATTTGACTTAGACACTTATTAACTAAAAATTACCTAATCATTTATTTCAGTTCCTTATGTTAGTAAAAACATACGGAGCGGCAGTACAAGGAATTGATGCCACTCTGGTTACTATAGAAGTTAATGTATCGCAAGGAATTAAATTCTTTTTAGTCGGATTACCCGACAATGCCGTAAAAGAGAGTCACGAACGTATTATATCGGCGCTGCAATACAACAAAATTCCCATTCCACGCAAACAGGTCGTTATCAATATGGCACCTGCCGATATTCGAAAAGAAGGCTCAGCTTACGACTTACCATTAGCCATAGGGATGCTGGCGGCAACAGAGATTGTTAATAATCAAGACATTGACAAATATATTATTATGGGTGAGCTTTCACTTGATGGCACCTTAAAACCCATTAAAGGTGTACTCCCCATTGCCATAAAAGCACGCGAAGCCGGTTTCAAAGGTTTCATCCTTCCTAAAGAAAATAGTCGGGAAGCAGCTGTTGTAAACAACTTAGAAGTATTTGGTGTAGATAATATCAGTGATGTTGTAAAGTTTCTCAACCACGAAATAGAATTGGAAACAACGCAAGTGGATACCCGTAGCGAATTTCTTGAACACATGGAAACCTTTGACATTGACTTTGCCGATGTTAAAGGTCAGGAAAACGTGAAACGTGCTTTGGAAATCGCCGCCGCAGGAGGTCACAACATTATTATGATTGGAGCTCCCGGATCGGGCAAATCGATGATGGCAAAACGTCTGCCAACCATCCTGCCTCCTCTGACCTTACGCGAAGCACTCGAAACCACAAAAATACATTCTGTAGCAGGGAAAATAGACAGAAATACATCACTTATGGCGCAACGCCCGTTTCGCAGTCCACACCACACCATATCCGATGTGGCATTAGTGGGTGGTGGCGCATTTCCACAACCCGGAGAGATATCGTTAGCTCACAATGGCGTTTTATTTCTTGACGAACTGCCTGAATTTAAACGTACAGTTTTGGAAGTAATGCGACAACCTTTGGAAGATCGAAAAATTACTATCTCACGGGCAAAATTTTCAACAGAATATCCGGCAAGTTTTATGCTGGTCGCTGCCATGAATCCTTGTCCATGCGGTTATTATAACCATCCGACACGTGAATGTGTATGTGCACCCGGAGCAGTACAAAAATACCTGAGCCGAATTTCGGGACCTCTACTCGACCGCATTGATATTCATATAGAAATTGTCCCTGTACCATTCGAAAAAATGTCGGAATGTGGAACTACGGAAAGCAGTGCCACTATACGCGAACGCGTTATAAAAGCTCGGAAAATACAGGAAGAACGATTCAAAGATACTGAAACGATACACTGCAATGCACAAATGACTTCAAAGATGCTCCACAAATATGCGATTATTGATACTTCAGGACAAGCTTTACTAAAAACCGCTATGTCTCGCATGAATCTTTCGGCACGCGCTTACGACAGAATATTGAAAGTGTCGCGCACCATTGCTGACCTCGACAACAGCACCAACATACAGACACAACACCTTGCCGAAGCCATCAACTACCGCAACCTCGACAAAGAAGGATGGGCAGGGTAAAAAAATCAGCCAATATAATGAGTTATTGAATACTTTTTTATCACGGAATACAACAACAGGCTTTTCTTTAAAAAAATGCAAAAAAAAATCGCTTTTAAGTTGAAAACTTATTAGAAAAAAAGTATCTTTGTAAATTATTTGTAACTTATTTATGAGATTACATAAATCAAAAATAAAAAAGATGCCTCTTTTCGTAATGCCCCAAAGTGGACAGCACATAGGCGGCTAAAAATTAAGGGAATCGTATCAAGTACGGTTCCCTTTTTTTGTATCTTATTTTATGTAATTTAATTATTGATAATCAACAATATAACATAAAAAACATGGGAGGATTTTTTGGTACAATATCTAAAGGCGAATGTGCACACGACTTGTATTACGGTACAGACTACAATTCACATCTCGGTACACGACGTGGTGGTATAGTAACTTATGATGGCACCACTTTTCAACGCACTATACACAATTTAGAAAACGCTTACTTCAGAAGCAAATTTGAAAGTGATTTACCACGTTTCAAAGGAAAATCAGGAATTGGCGTCATCAGTGATACAGATTCACAACCCATTGTGTTAAAATCACATCATGGACGTTTTGCAATTACCACCGTAGCGCATATCCACAATTTGGACAACTTGGCACAAGAGATGATTCAAAAAGGAAAGCATTTCTCGGAATTTAGTTCCGGCAATATCAACCAAACCGAACTTATCTCTTTATTGGTGGATGAAGGCAACACCTTTGAAGAAGGAATAGAACATCTGTTTAACAAAATACAAGGTTCCTGTTCATTATTATTATTAACCGAATTCGGTATTATTGCAGCACGCGACAAATTGGGAAGAACCCCGGTTATTATCGCAAAAAAGGAAGGTGCCTATGCTGTATCCAGCGAACCTTGCGGATTTCCAAATCTTGGATTTGAAACCGAATATTTTCTCGGTCCCGGCGAAATGGTACACATCACAGCCGATGGTTTCACACAACTGCGCAAGCCCAACAAAAAAATGCAGATTTGCTCATTTCTCTACGTCTATTACGGCTATCCCGTTTCCGACTATGAAAATATAAATGTTGACGAAGTACGTTACAAAGCCGGCTTCGAAAATGGCAAACAAGACACTACCGATGCTGATTTTATTTCTGCAATTCCGGATTCCGGTATCGGCTATGCTCTCGGCTATGCTGCCGGCAAAGGAATTCCATACAAACGTGCCATGATAAAATACACACCAACTTGGCCACGCAGTTTTACTCCTGCAAATCAAAGCATGCGTAATTTAGTGGCAAAAATGAAGTTAATTCCAAACAAAACTTTGCTGCGAAACAAACGTGTCATTTTTAGTGATG
The DNA here is from genome assembly GCA_028694215.1 of Paludibacteraceae bacterium. Classification (GTDB taxonomy): domain Bacteria; phylum Bacteroidota; class Bacteroidia; order Bacteroidales; family Paludibacteraceae; genus DUQS01. The sequence goes on from JAQUTW010000003.1 coordinate 20,997, forward strand.
ATTCCATTGTACGCGGAACTCAACTCAAAGATAATGTGGAATTTTTATATGGTTACGGGGCAAAAGAAGTGCATATGCGCATTTCTGCGCCACCATTACTCTATCCTTGTAAATTCATAGGATTTTCAGCGCAAAACTCAGATTTGGAACTTATAACACGTCGTATCATACAAGATTTGGAAGGTGATCATACAAAGCATTTGGATTTATACCAGAATCCATGTACCACCGAACATTGTGCAATGGTGGATTGTATGCGCAAACGTTTCAATCTGACATCTCTGAAATTTAACACGATAGAAGGACTTGTAAAAGCCATCGGGCTGCCAAAAGAACAAATCTGTACGCATTGTTTTGACGGCAGCAGCTATTTTTAATATTATCACAAAAATTATCATAAACAGTTTCAGCACACGAAATAGAGCAAAAATGAAAATAAAAAGCAATAAGTCGCTTTTTATCAAGAAAAAAGTATAACTTTGCAAGCTCATTCAAAACAGAATTAACAATTATAACAAATAATTATAACAAACTGATTATGAACATTGTACGCAAAGATGTAGATGCCATAAACACAACCATTGGCATTCAAATTTCCAAAGTCGATTACGAAGAGAAAGCCGAAAAACAACTCAAAGAATATCGTAAAAAAGCGAATATCCCGGGATTTCGTCCGGGAATGGTGCCTATCGGATTAATCAAAAAAATGTATGGCAAAGCCATTATGGCAGAGGAAATCAACAAAATCATCTCCGACTCATTGATGAATTACATCAAAGAAAATAATTTGGATATTTTGGGTGAACCATTGCCAAACGAAACAGATCAAAAACCTATTAATTTTGATACCGACGAAGAGTTTGAATTTTTATTCGATTTAGCACTTGCACCTGAATTTGATATAGAATTAAGCAAAAAAGATAAAGTTAAATATTACGACATCACCGTTACTGATGAAATGATTGATAATCAAATCAAATCATACGCAGGACGTTTTGGCAAATATGAACAAAAAGACACAGCAGAAGAAAAAGATATGCTGAAAGGCGAATTGGCTGAACTCAACGCCGACAAAAAACCAAAAACAGATGGTATTCACGTAACAGATGCCGTATTATCTGCTGATAGAATGATTGATGCACAAAAAGCATTATTCGTTAATGCCAAAAAAGGCGACACCATCATTTTTAATCCGAAAGAAGCATTCAACAGTAGCGAAATTGAAATTTCGTCATTAATGAAAATTTCTAAAGAAGCCACTAAAAATCTTACCTCCGATTTCTCATTTACAATACAAAGCATAACACGCTATGCCGAAGCAGATATTGACCAATCGTTGTTCGACAAAGTATTAGGTGAAGGCAAAGTGAAAGACGAAGCCGAATTCCGTGCCAAAGTGGCAGAAGGAATCAAAGACTCGTACATAGCCGACAGTGAATATAAATTTGGTATGGATACAAAAGACGCAATTTTGAAAAAAATTGAAAATGTAGTGTTCCCCGAAGCTTTTCTGAAACGTTGGGTTTTGGCCACCAATACAAACTTGACGAAAGAAACCGTTGAAAAAGATTTCCACTTGATGTTGGACGATTTAAAATGGTATCTCGTTAAAAACAAATTAGCCAAAAAATACGAATGTAAAGTAGAAAAAGATGACATTAATGCTTACGCCAAAAAAATTGCTAAGATACAATTTGCCCAATATGGCATGATTAATGTTCCTGACGATATTTTAGAAAACTATGCACAAGAAACGCTGAAGAAAGAAGATGCTGTCAAAAACATGATTGAAAAAATCATCGAAGAAAAAGTTTTGGCAAAAGTAAAAGAAGCTATCAAACTGGATACAAAAGCCATTTCTTATGAAGATTTCAATAAGATGTTCGAAGAAAAATAAATAAAAAACTTTTATTATAAAAAAGACGGATGCAAATACTGCATCCGTTTTTTTTTACTATTTATTATTGTACAAATTCATAGTAGTTTGAATTCCTGACAAGCAAAAAGATTTTATCATTTCTACTGCCTGCCCTACCCTTTGAGGAAAAATCTTTTGTTCCTCGTCCGTCAAATGTCCTAAAACATAAGTCACTTGCCCGCCACGAGGGTAATTGTTGCCAATGCCAAAGCGCAATCGTGCATAATTTTGGGTTCCAAGTGTTTCCTCTATGTGACGCAAACCATTATGTCCGGCATTGCTGCCATTTGCTTTCAGGCGCAAGGCTCCAAATGGCAAAGCCACATCATCAACAATTACCAAAACCTGCTCCAACGGTATTTTTTCCTGCTGCATCCAATAGCGAATGGCATTACCGCTTAAATTCATAAACGTAGAAGGCTTTAACAAAATCAGTTCATGCCCTTTCAAACGACACTGAGCTAACGCGCCATAACGTTTGTCGGCAAAAACAACATTGGACGCCTCTGCAAAAGCGTCCAATGTTTCAAATCCCATATTATGACGGGTATGAGCATATTCTTCACCAATATTGCCCAATCCGACAATTAAATACTTCATTGTTCAATTTATTCTGCTGCAGGAGTTGATTCTGCTGCTGCAGGAGTTGCTGCAGCAACTGGTTCTTCCATACCGCGTGCTACACGAGTTGTTTTAACAGAGCAAATTACACAATCAGGCGCATTCAAAAATTCTAATTTATCTATTTTCATAGATTTAACTTGTATTGTCTTGCCAAGTTCCAAATTCTCTACATTAATCGTAATTAATTCTGGAATATCTTTGTGTAAAGCTTTAACTTTCAACTTACGCATTTCGAGACCTAATTTACCACCAGCCCGTACACCGACAGCTAACCCCTCCAATTTAACAGGCACTTCCATTACAATCGGTTTGTCATCGGAAACTTCCAAAAAGTCGATATGCAAAATTCTATCCGAAACAGGATGAAACTGAATTTCTTTTAAAATTGCTTCGGTAGTTTTGCCGTCAATATTTAAATTGACAACATAAATATTGGGCGTATAAATCAATTTCCTCAAATCTGATTCTTTTACCTCAAAATACATACTATGTTCTCCGCCATAAATAACGCAGGGAACTAATTCGTTGGCACGTGCAGCCTTACTGCTTTTTTTTCCAAGAGTTGTTCTTTTAACTCCTTCAAGTTCAAATGTTTTCATTGTTTTAATTTTTTGTGTTACTCAAAATTTAAGCTTTTATAATGGCTCAATTTCCCATCACACGGATGCTTCCGTGAAAAGCGATGCAAAGGTACATATTTTTCCCGATAATACAAAATGCCTCGTTCACAAAAAACAAAAAAATACAACAAAACATTTCTTACATAAATAAAGTTGGCTTAATAAGACATTTTTATTACCTTTGCAAGTCGAAAAAAACAAGTATTATGGCTTCACAAGAAGAGGTTTTTAAAAAAATCATAGCTCATTGTAAAGAATATGGGTTTGTTTTTCCGTCAAGCGAAATTTATGACGGATTAGCCGCCGTATACGATTACGGTCAAAATGGTGTAGAACTAAAAAACAATATCAAAAAATATTGGTGGGACAGTATGATTCTGCTACACGAAAACATTGTTGGTATTGATGCTGCCATTTTTATGCACCCTACCATATGGAAAGCGTCAGGGCATGTCGATGCGTTCAACGACCCGCTTATTGATAACAAGGATAGCAAAAAGCGCTACCGTGCAGATGTGCTTATTGAAGAACAATTGGCAAAATATGATGACAAAATTGCTAAAGAAGTAGAAAAAGCAGCCAAAAAATTTGGTGAATCATTTGATGCCGAACTTTATAAAACAACAAATCCACGCGTATTAGAACACACTGCCAAACGCAATGCCTTACACGAACGTTTTGCCAAAGCGATGAATGGCAACGACCTAAATGAGTTGAAAGAAATTATCATTGACGAAGGAATTGTGTGCCCTATCAGTGGTACAAAAAATTGGACAGATGTACGTCAGTTTAATTTAATGTTCTCAACAGAAATGGGTTCTACATCAGACAGTTCAATGAAAATATATTTGCGTCCGGAAACAGCACAGGGCATTTTTGTCAATTATCTGAATGTTCAAAAAACCGGTCGCATGAAGATTCCATTTGGTATAGCTCAAATTGGGAAAGCTTTCCGTAACGAAATTGTAGCACGTCAATTTATTTTCCGTATGCGTGAATTTGAACAGATGGAAATGCAGTTTTTTGTAAAACCGGGAGACGAAATGCAATGGTTCGATCATTGGAAAGCATTCCGTTTGAAATGGCATAAAGCACTTGGTTTAGGAGATCAGAAATACCGCTTTCACGACCACGAGAAATTGGCACATTATGCAAATGCTGCCACCGACATTGAGTTTGAAATGCCGTTTGGATTTAAAGAAGTGGAAGGAATCCACAGTCGTACCAATTTTGATTTAAGCCAACATGCAAAATTTTCCGGCAAAAAAATAGAATATTTTGATCCGGAAACAAATCAATCCTACACACCATATGTCATAGAAACGTCTATTGGCGTTGATCGTATGTTCTTGTCCATCATTTGTTCTTCCTATTGCGAAGAAACTTTGGATAATGGAGAAAGTCGTGTAGTATTAAAATTACCACAAGTTTTGGCACCCATCAAAGCCTGTATAATGCCGCTTGTTAAAAAAGACGGTCTGCCGGAAAAAGCACGCGAAATAATGAACAGTTTGAAATTTGATTTCAAATGCGCATACGATGAAAAAGATTCTATTGGAAAACGCTACCGTCGGCAAGATGCTATTGGTACTCCATTTTGCATTACCATCGATCATCAAACTTTGGAAGACAACTGTGTTACTGTACGATACCGCGATACCATGCAACAAGAGCGCGTTTCCATAGACACATTGCATCACATGATAAGTGATGCTGTAAATATGAAGAACTTATTTAAAAAAATTGTTTCTTAATAATAAGAAAGCTATTGATTTTTGGTCAATAGTTTTTTTTTGTCTAATACTAAAAACTTTCTGACAAATGCAGATTCGTAATCTTTCTGATGAAAATTCGTTATTAAATCAGTTTATCAAAGAAATCCGTGATGTCACTATTCAAAAAGACAGTATGCGGTTTAGGTGTAATGTCGAACGAATCGGGGAAATAATGGCTTACGAAATAAGTAAAACATTCCCTTATCAATGCGAAACAGTAACAACACCACTTGGAACAACAGAGCTCAACACCTTTAACACACAAGTTGTTATTGCCTCTATCTTAAGAGCAGGATTACCTTTTCATAATGGTATGTTACATTATTTAGACAACGCCGGTAATGCGTTTGTATCTGCTTTCCGACGATACACCGATGATAATCACGAGAAATTCGATGTACATGTCGAATATATTGCATCACCGGACCTGACCGACAAAACATTGCTACTATGCGACCCCATGTTAGCAACGGGTGGATCTATGGAACTGGCATACAAAGCATTAATGAGTAAAGGAAAGCCCAAACGTATTCATATTGCCTCCATCATAGCCAGCCAGCCGGCAATTGATTTCCTCCAAAACTATTTTCAGGACACAGACACTATCATTTGGACGGCAGCTATTGATCCCAAGCTAAACGAACATGCATATATTGTTCCCGGTTTAGGTGACGCCGGCGATTTGGCTTTTGGAGAAAAAATATAAATAATTCACATAAGAAATGGGATAATGCATACGGTCTTGAGGCTTCAGCTCCAAGATGTAACACCTTTTTTGAGGGGCAAATGAAAGATTTGCTTATTTGAATAAAAACAAGTACTTTTGTGCCCTCAAATAACTCAATTATATTAACATAATAAAATTAGAACAAGATGATTAATTCTCAAGACGTAAAAAACGGAATGTGTATCCGCATGGATGGCAAGCTTTATTTTGTAATTGAATTTCTACATGTAAAACCAGGTAAAGGAAATACCATTATGCGTGTTAAATTGAAAGATGTAGTTTCCGGTTTGGTCCTTGAACGTCGCTTTAATATTGGGGAAAAATTGGAAGATGTACGGGTAGAACGCCGTCAATATCAATATCTATACAAAGAAGGTGAAGATTTTATGTTTATGGATCAGGAAACTTTTGACCAAATTCCTATCCCTAAAGAAAAAATTATAGGCGTAGATTTTCTGAATGAAGGCTTTGTTGTAGATGTAGTATTCGATGCATCATCAGAAACAGTACTTTATGCAGAGCTTCCAACCAAGGTAGAATTAACCATAACTTATACAGAGCCAGGATTAAAAGGAGATACTGCTACCAACACCTTAAAACCGGCAACGCTCGAAAACGGAGCTACCGTACGTGTACCGCTCTTCATCAATACCGGCGAACGTATCAGAGTTGATACTCGCGACGGCTCATACATAGAACGAGCGAAATAATTTTTACAAAATAATTTGAAACGCTCCATTTTTTTTTGGAGCGTTTTTTGTCTATCAACTAAAAAATAACAAAATGAAACGATTTTTCTTTTTTAACTTATTCTTTTTGTGCGCGTTATCCATGTTTGCCTTTCGTGTACAAGATGAAAAAACCAATGCGTGGGCAACTTATTACACCACAGCCGGCTATGAGCGTTCTTTAACCAACGGATGGGCATCCAGTAATGTACAAACCGACAAAAACGGAATTTATTTTATGCCATTTAAATTAGATGGCGATTTCCTGACATCACAATTATTTGATGCACAGAATAATGCGTTGGCAATCATCATGGAAATATACATGCCCTCCGGTGGCGTAAAACAATGTAAGTTATTAGGTTTAAATTCTGACAGTGCTGTGGTCGAAACTTTAAATGTAACATTAAATGGAGGAGACTTTACGTCCGGCGAAAACAAATATTTTAATGAAGCAGTTTTCGTTTTTGAAAATAAGAATCGGGACATTCGCCGCGTACGTTTCGAATATGGCAATGATATAGGTTCGACACAATATGTACGTATGCAATGGTTTGAAATTCGCGACACCACATTTATTCCTACAAATGTGGCAACCACCACAACCAAACAGTTGCAAGTTTATAAAAAAGCAGAATTCCTTATTGTATCAGATGTAACCGATGGAACAACCATTGAACTTTATACAACTATAGGCAAAAATGTTATGCAAAAACCACTTTATAACGGCATGATTTCGGTAGCTACACTGCCCAAAGGTATTTACATAGTTCGAGCAGGTAAAATGATAACAAAAATAGCTCTATAAAAAAGAACCACTGAAAATTGTGTGAATTTAAAAATTTGTTGTATTTTTGTTCACATATTATTCTTTATTCTCATGAAAAACAAGTTTTCTCTCTCGCTTATTTTAATGATCAGTCTAATAATGACAGCATGTGCCAATAACAATCAGGATGAAAAAGAAATACTTCACTTTCAACGTCTTGGAGGAGGAGAACTTAATTTTTGTGTATATGGAACTAAATCTGACAACACAATACAGATTCACTTAAAATCAATTGACTATTATGAAAACGACACAATTTTTATAATACAAAAATCGGACGAGACAAACAATCTGTTTAATACATTATATTCCCTATCCGAAAATCAATCTATTTTACAAGACAATAAGCAACCGAAAAATTCTATGTGCACAGGAACATGGGTATCTATGTATGTTAGAACAGATAATGGCGAATGTGAAATAGCAAATCCTGACTTATTACGCAAATTGGAACCATTAGAATCTGTTGTACGAGATCAAATCAAATAAAGTATTAATTTTAAAATCATAACATTATGGCTGACGAACGGACAAAAATTTACTTGGATATGGCTTCCGAAGAAATGGAAAAATCCATTTTATTTTTAGATGAAACATTAGCACACATCCGTGCAGGAAAAGCCAATACAAGAATATTAGACGGCATTAAAGTAGAATATTATGGAAGTAATGTACCTCTATCAAATATAGCTTCCATTTCTACACCTGATGCCAAAACCATTGCTATTCAACCTTGGGAAAAAGCAATGATTAGTATTATAGAAAAAGCAATCTTAGCTTCAGATATAGGCATCACCCCCATCAATAATGGTGAAGTGATACGATTGTGTTTACCGCCAGTAACGGAAGAACGACGCAAACAATTGGTAAAAACCGCGAATGCCGCAGGTGAAGAAGCAAAAATAAGCATTCGCAACGCTCGTCGCGAAGTGATTGATGCCCTCAAAAAAGAAGTAAAAAATGGTTTGCCGGAAGATGTGGAAAAAGACGGTGAAGCAGAAGCGCAAAAAATTCATGATAATTTTATAAAACGAATAGAAACTTTATTGATTGCTAAAGAAAAAGAAATAATGACAGTATAAAAATTAAATAGTCATGAAGATAGGATTATACAATGAGTGTTTCCCTCCTATTATGGATGGTGTGTCTCAAGTCGTGGAAAATTATGCCCAATTATTGACAGAAAGAAACCATAACGTAGCGGTAATAACGGCAAAAGTGCCTTTTTATCGCTACAATTATAATTATACTATACTTAATGTTCCTTCTGTTCCTATGCTGTTACGTCCTCCATACAGAATCGGCTTCCCCATACAAATTCTCCCGCCTTTTATTCCTGCTATACAGTTTATGCCCGACATTATGCATGCGCACTCACCATTTACAGCGGGTAATATAGCCTTGCAATTAGCGAAAAAACATCATATACCATTTATCATTACTTTTCATTCAAAATTTCGGCAAGATTTTGAACATTCTATTCATTACAAACCATTAGTAGATTGGATGATAAAAGAAATCATGAAAATTTATGATGGCGCAGACGAAGTGTGGATTCCCCAATTATCTGTCTTAGACATTATGCGTGAATATGGCTACAAAGGTCAGGTAGAAGTGGTTCCAAACGCTGTGGATTATGACATAACAAAACTTGACTACAATATGCTCCGCCAACAGGCGCGCATAATGCATAACCTTGACAACAACACCCCATGCTTCCTTTTTGTAGGAGAGATTACCAAGGAGAAGAGGGTTGATTATATTCTTGATGTACTTACAGAACTGCGCAACAAGAACTTTAAGTTCCACGCGTTTTTCATAGGCAAAGGCTATTGGGACGAAGAGCTTAGATTTGGAATCATCAGACGCAAACTGCGCGATTGTGTTGAATACAAAGGCCAGATATCAGACCGTTCAGCACTCCAACTCTACTATGCCGCTTCAGACCTGTTCCTGTTCCCATCGTTGTATGACACATTTGGAATTGTAATAAGAGAGGCAGCAGTTCACCACACTCCGTCAGTGCTTATGAGCGACGCTCTTTGTTCAAAAGGACTTACCGGAGGTATTAACGGCTACATATTTGATGAGTCAACCCCGGAGGTATATGCTGAGAAGATTATTGAGATTATGGGAGACAGAGAGACATACAACCGCATATCAACTAATGCTGTTGACACACTTGGACTAACCTGGGAAAAACTTATGCCAGAGATTGAAGACCGATACCGAAGTCTCATTAAGCGTAACAGTGTATGATACCACAAAACAATTCTGATAAACGCTTAAAAACCAAACATATACTACTACCTATTATTTTGGGGTTATTAGGTGTCGGTTGTTTATTTTGGAAAGATTTCAGCAACATTTCTACTTCTACCATTGAATTTACATGGAACGCTATTTTATTTATTGTATTAGCTTATTTAGCCATTATTATACGTGACCTATCGGGCATGATACGGCTCTATATGTTAACTGACAAACAATTAAAAATTCCGGCACTTTTTCGTATTCGTATGTTATACGAATTTACATCTGCGATTACGCCTTCAGCTGCGGGAGGATCTACGTTAGAGATTCTTTTCATCCACAAAGAAGGACTTCCGGTAAGCAAAAGTACAGCTATTACAATTGTAGAGCTATTTTTAGATGAAGCCTTCTTTGTTTTAATATTTCCATTGCTGATCATTTTTATTCCTATCAATGAGTTGTTCGCCATCAACGGCACTTTTAACGTGGCATTTTGGACTTTTTTTCTTGTCGCTTATGCTATTAAAGTAATTTGGGTTTTTATACTGTTTTGGAGTATTTTTATCAATCCACAGTTTATAACCAAACTAATTAGTCTTGTTTTTTCTTTGAAGTTTCTAAAAAAATGGCGTTTCAGAGCCACAAAAACAGCAGTAGAAATAAAAACCTGTTCCAAAGAAATGCGACATAAGTCTTTTAGATTTTGGCTATTGGCAAGCAGTAGCAGTTTTATACTGTGGAGTGCACGTTTTATAGTTGTCAACTTGCTGATTATGGCCTTCAATCCGGTAACAAAACACCTGCTGATTTATGGACGACAAGTCATTACCATGGTTGTCATGCTCATAGCACCAACACCTGGTGGAAGTGGCTTTATCGAAATTTTATTTAACGATTATCTCGGCGAATTTATTACACCAGGTCTTACTGTAATTCTGATTGGACTCATTTGGCGTATATTTACCTATTACCAATATATGGCTATTGGCGTTATTTTACTTCCTAATTGGCTAAGAAAGAAAAAAAGTAAATGACCTTTAAACAATACGTTACATTGTTTTTGTTGCTCTGCAATATCAATTTGTTGTTGGGAACAACTTATATAGGTACGGTAACTGATTCAGTAACAAAAGAAACCTTGCCAGCAGCTTCTATACGAATACAAAACTCCGATTATGGAACTACCACCGACAATAATGGCAAATTTCGATTCAATGCAGTTGAAGGAAACACAATTATTGTGGAATATTTAGGTTATTATCCAAAAACTATTCGGTTATCAGGTAAATCTACTTTAAACATCAAATTGGCTCCCACCACACAAGAACTTTCAGAAGTAATAGTACATGGCGGGAAAACGAAATATTCCAAAAAAAATAATCCGGCCGTGAATTTCATAAAGCGTGTAATCAACAATAAACATAATAATTCCATAGAAGCAGAAGATTATTTTCAACGTAAAATTTACGAAAAAATAAGTCTTGGAATAGCCGATATGAAGATAAAAGAAAACAGCAAAAGTGGTCTGCAAGAAATTATTAAACATTCCGATTCGTCTGTTATCAGCCATAAACCTGTATTATTTGTTTCACTGAAAGAAAAGTCTATCAATCAGTTTTATCGTAAAACGCCAGCTATATATAAACACATTGTTACAGGTATAAACGAGCAGGGTATTGATAATCAAATATTTCCGGAAGACTTTATTTCAAGTTACACCGACCAATTTTTTAAAGAAATTGATATTTACAAAGCGAATATTTCATTAGCATTCAAAAATTTTGTAGGTCCACTGTCTCCCATAGCACCCGATTTCTACAAGTTTTTTATTAAGGATACCATTATCATTGACGGATATAAATGTATAAACATTGCCTTTGCGCCAATGAATAATGCCACTTTTGGATTTCTTGGTGAAATTGCTGTAATAGACACAACCTTGGCTGTAAAACAAGTAACATTACGCATACATGAAAACACTGCCATCAACTATTTAGATGGGTTGCAAATAACTCAATATTTTGAAGAAAATTCTGACAGTATAATGCAAATAACCAATGAACAAATTGCTGCCGAATTTTTCATTATCAAAGGTACAAAAGGAATATATGCTGAGCGATCACGCTTTTATTCAGACTACAAATTTAATGTAGCTAACGATTCTATTCTTAAATCAATACAGGGCAACGAATGGGTTTTAGAAAACGCCGAAAAGGTAGATTCTACTTTTTGGGAAGCCAACCGAAAAGACACGCTAAAGATTAATGAAAATAAAGTTGAAGCGTTGGTTGCTACTTTGCAAAAAAATCCAGGCACAAAAGCAGTTTTGTTTATTGCTGAATTATTTATAAAAGGCTATCAACGTACCAGCAAAACAAGTTATTTCGACATAGGTCCTATCTATTCCTTTTTCAGTGGCAACACCATCGAAGGATTTCGTTTAAAACTGGCCGGTGAAACGACAGCGAACCTTTGTCCTTACGTTTTTTTATCTGGTTACGGAGCATACGGTTTCAAAGATGAAAAATTCAAATATGGAGGCACTGCCGAATTTTCATTCAACAAGAAAAAATATCATGCTCGAGAATATCCGGTACATTCTATAACCATGTCATATATCAATGACATACAGACACTTGGCGAAAAACCAGTAGGAACTCTTGCTGATAATCTATTCTATTCCATTAAGCGTATGCCAATTACAAACATGATGTATTATAACAACTTAAACATAAAATATGAATATGAACTACGTGGTGGATTCTCACTGAAATTGACAGGTAAATATGAAGAACAACGCCCGATTGGGACGATTACATTTCAATGTCAAACTACCAATTCTACATCTGACATACCTGAATATGAATCATTAGATCATTTACGGAGTAACGAAATTGGGCTCATACTGCGTTACGCTTACAATGAACAATTTATACAAGGTCGCATTTATCGTTTCAACATAAAAAACCCTTATCCAGTATTTGAGCTTTCGCACCGAGCAAGTTTTCAGGGACTTTGGGACACAAACTATGGCTATCAAATTACGGAATTTAAATATCAGCAACGTTATTTTATTTCTGCTTTCGGGAGAATCGACATATTGTTGAAAGCCGGTAAAATTTGGACAGGTAACGTTGCTTATCCTTACCTGTTTACTCCAAATGCCAACACCTCATTCACAGTAATGGACGATTCGTACAGCCAAATTAATCCATTTGAATTTGTGGCAGACCAATATGCTTCTATTGATATTTCACTCAATACCAATGGCTTACTTTTTAATCTCATTCCCGGCATAAAAAAAATGAAATTGAGGGAAGTTGTCGGTTTCAAATGTTACTGGGGTTATTTATCCGACAAAAATAATCCTGCAACAACCAGCAATTTATTGATGTTTCCAACAAATACCACCCCTATTGACCCAAACATGCCATATATGGAATTCAATGTTGGCATTGACAACATCTTCAGCATTTTACGAATTGATTATGTACGTCGTATAAATTATTTGAACAGACCGGATGTCATGCCAAACGGTGTACGTGTATCATTAAATTTCACATTCTAATTTGAACTATACAGTGAGAAAACAAACAACAATAGTACTTATTGCATTATTAACTTTTGCATCTTTTGCAAACTGTCAAGAATTATCTTTACAAGACACTCTTAAATCAACTGTGAGCGATTCTATTAAACACGTTCCTGCACAAGATTTATGGAATTCATTGTTAAATTGGAATTTCATTGCCGTACCGATTATTTCATATCTGCCCGAAACAGATTGGGCTTTTGGAGCAGCAGGAGCGTATTATTTTAAATGTAAAGGACAAGAAAAAAACAGTGACATCGGCTTTGATGGAGCTTACACACTCAATAAACAATGGAATATCAATTTACTTTCTACTATTTATTTTGGAGGTAACAAACGCTGGTTTCTATATACGCGTACAGGGTTCAAACGTTATCCCGATTTCTTCTACGGCATAGGTAACCGCCCGGAGAACTTATTTGCAGAACGTATCCCCTTTTCTTCCGACAATGTATATCTGACGGCACAACCACAATATTATATTACCGATCATTGGATTGTTGGTGCACACGTTGATTTTAATTGGAGCAAGCCATCTACAAATGCAAACATTGATTCTCTTGCACAATATTGCCCTATTACAGGTTTAAACGAACCGTTTTTGATGTTAGGTTTAGGTGCGTTAGTGGCATACGATTCACGCGACCAACAATTTTATCCATCACGTGGTCTGTTTTTTAAAGCGGTAGCCAGTTATTACGAGCCATACTTGGGCAGTACATATCGAATGGGAAAGATTTCAGCAGAATTTCGTCAGTTTGTTCCAATCTACAAAAACTTTATATTTGCATGGCAGGCAATTACAGAATGGACTCTTGGTAATGAAAAGCCATTCCAATTATTACCTACATTAGGAGGTATGGACGTAGTGCGTGGCGTACGAAATGGGGAATGGCGAGACGATATTATGATGGCTTTACAGGCTGAATTTCGCATTCCAATTTGGCGATTTTTGAAAGCCTCTGTCTTTGGCAGTATTGGCGATGTATACAATCTTAACCATTGGCAATGGAGTATTCCGAAAATTGGTTACGGAGCCGGAGTACGCATTGCAATAAACAAGGAAAAAGTCAATGTCCGATTTGACGTGGCACGACAAAACTATAACAACGATTGGAGTTTTTACCTCACTATTAAAGAAGCATTTTAAATAACACCACAAAAAAATCCTTTCCCATTTTGGGAAAGGATTTTAATTCTGTTTTTAATCAAAACAAGACTTAAGCGTTCACTACTTTTTCAATCGCCAATTTTCCGCGGTAATAACCGCATTCCGGGCAGACAGTGTGGTAAACATGCATTGCACCACAATTTGAGCAAACGGCAAGTGTAGGAGCTACAGCTTTGTCATGTGTCCTACGTTTGGCTGTTCTCGTTTTTGAATGTTTTCGTTTAGGATGTGCCATTTGTAAAAAACTTTAATTGTTATCATTTATATTTTTTAGAACGTCCCATCGTGGGTCGTTCTCTGTTTCATTTTCATTTTCATCTTCTTCTGCATCTTCGCTTACGCTTAATATGTCATCATCAACAACTACTTGATGTTGTCTCAGCTTTTTTATCATCGCAATGTTACAATCACCTGCTGGATGTACATGTTTAATCGGAATTGCCAAAACAATGGTTTCATATAAAAACCAAGCTACATTCAGTACTCCACTCTCCTCAGGAACCACTAATATATTGTCTCCTTCTTCAGAAAATTGTTCTCCAAACTTCACAAACAACTTTTCTTTTACATCAACAGGAAGCGACATATCTTCCAAACAGCGCGTACATGGAATCAATACAGAACCTTTTACAAAAAAATCAACTTCGATTTTTTCATTAGTTTTAGAAACAATCACTTTTGCGTTAACGGTACCTTTTCGTACCTCAGGACTGTCAATTTTTTCAAAAAAAACCGTTTCCAACAGATAGTCAAACGTATGCTTACCATCTGCTAAAGATTTGAGAGAGATATCGTAAGAACTAAATTTACCCACAATAGTGCTTTTCTAAAAAATCGTACAAAGATACATAAAAAAACGCACGAATAAAAATATTTATCTTTTTTCTTCCTATAAAATGTGCAAAATTTTAAAAATAACTGATTTTTAGCGATTTGCAATTGGTAAAACGACCCTAAAAGTAGTTCCTACATTTTTTTCGGAGGTTGTTATAAATATTCTTCCATGATGATAATCGCGAACTATCCGTCTGGCCAACGACAGTCCTAATCCCCAGCCTCGTTTTTTGGTGGTAAAGCCGGGTCTAAAAATATTTTTGTAGTCCTTTTTGTCAATACCTTTTCCCGTATCAGAAAAATCCATAACAATATTATGATTATCAGCATTTATTTTGACTGAGATATTACCCTTTCCATCCATTGCGTCAATAGCATTTTTACAAAGATTTTCTATCACCCATTCCAATAATTGTACATTAATATTAGCTACAAGTACTTGCGATGGTTTTTCCATTTCAAAAACAACTTTATCAGAAGAACGACTTTTCATATAAGCAATTGAATTTTCAACTACTGCTACAAAATCTACTGCTATAAATTCCGGCTTTGACCCGATTTTTGAGAAACGTTCAGCAATGGTACGCAAACGATTTATATCTTTGCCCATTTCATTAATAATGGAATCGTCAGCATGTTTAGATTTTAAAATTTCAACCCAAGCCAACAACGAAGAAATAGGTGTACCAAGTTGATGTGCAGTTTCTTTGGAAAGACCAACCCACACTTTGTTTTGTTCCGCTCTCTTGCTGCCTGCAAATGACATAAAAACCACAATTAAGAAAACAGAAACTATAACCAATTGAATATATGGATAATAAGCCAGCTGTTTTAGCAAAATAGAATCATCGTAATACAGATATTGATGTTCGCCATTATGTATAGTAATTTCAATAGGTTCATTTTTATATTTTAACTCCTGTATTTTCTTCTCATAAAAAGCTGCTGTATCCTGTGGAATAGCATTAAAGTTGCGAGCAGAAATAAAATCATCGTTATCATCTACAATAATTACGGGAATATTCTCATTCTGTTCTATAATTTGCCATAAAAAGTCGAAATATTCGGAATTATTATCTACAGAAACGAATAATCGTGTTGCTTCTGCCCATCCTTCCATTTTCTGACGTTCTTCGTTGGCCACGTTATCTACTAATTTATTGGAAAAAAGCAATGATGCTCCTACGATCAGTATTGCAACTATACCGAACGCTAATTTTAAATAATAATTTTTTTTTGTCATAAGTCGGATTATTGGAGTTATTTGTCAAAGACACCACGCAATTTAGTATTTCGATGTTTCAATCCATCAAGATTAAAACGCACAATAAGTTGTTGTTGATGACTGAGCTTATCACCTTGCGTGTAGTGAAAATTCCACGAAAAGTAACAATTTACAAAACTGCGCCGTATAATATAAATAAATACATCGGTTCGATTATACACTTGTGCCTGATAAAAGGGGTTTCCCTGATTTAACAAAGTGCCACATTCAGCATAAAGCGGCATCAAATTATTACCAACATAAAAACTGTTTTGCAAGCCCAAAAAACGCCAACGTAAAAACAAATCTATCTTACAACCTTGTGGCACATACGAAAGTTCACGTTTACGATCGCGTTGTAAACCAAGAATATAACCAACTTGAAATGATAACGAATCTAATGGTGTTTTATTTGAAAAATCCACGCCAACAAACGGATTTAGATAAATATCGTCACAAACCCCCAAATTGGGCTGATCATCTGATTTATTTGCCAAATGATTCATTTGAGCATAGCCGCCAGCCAAAAACCATTTGTAATTGAAACGACCATCAACAATAAGACGAAATGCCTCACGTGTATCAGAGCTTTCCATACCGCGCCAATCACATAAAAATTCGGCAAAACCCCATTTAGATACGTATTGAAACAATGCTCCCTGAATATTTGGATACGCATACGCCATTGAATCACTCATCAAATAATCCGGTAAAGCATGAAACATGTGTGAATATGGAACCGCACCCAAACTGGCGGTAAATCCTTTTTGGCAGTATTCATAATAAATAGTTGGATAAACCCGCGCTGATTCCCAATAAGCGCCAAATGGCTGTATGTAACTTGCTCCTGCCATTACTCTGTGAGTGCCACCAAGTGAATCACCTAATCCTATCCCTATTTCAGGTGACAGACGCATTCCAAAAACAGTTTTCGACTTTTGCAATTCACTGTGATATTCACGATTGTCAAAATAAGTAACAAAATCCACATCATAAAGGAATTTTTGCGCACAGATATTCTGAAAAAATCCACTACAAAACAATATAATCAATATCTTATATTTTTTCATGGCTTTACGGTTAGTTGGTTATTTATCATCCGTTCTATATATTGTTGTATGACTGCTTTCATCCATTGTTCATCAGAAACTATATTAACACTATCTTTGATGTTATGACGCAACAACTTATCTTCAATAAAATTATAAACTGCAGTTGTGGAGTAACCATCAAAGCGCAGCATTAAACTATCTGTAAACAATTGGTAAAAACCATTGTTATAATTTATCACTCTATGTGGTACAAGTGTGTCAGTCAAAACATCATTACCAAATGCAAAATACGAATTATCATAATTAAGATAACCCAACACCGATGGCAATATATCTGTTTGTGAAGTTGGTACATTGCTCATACCACGCAATTGACTGCCAGGATGATAATAAAAAATCGGAATCTCAAAAGCTCCTTTATCTGTTGCATATTCTGTCTGTGTGATTGCATTAGTATGATCGGATGTAAAAACAAATAAAGTATTCTCATACCAAGGATAACGTGCCATTTTTTCAAAAAACAGTCGCAAAGCATTGTCAGAATAACCAATACATTGATGAATAGGGTGCGTTCCTTCCGGAAAACAACCTGCATAACGTTTTGGAACAGCAAACGGATGATGCGACGAAGCAGAGAATATCGTTGTAATAAATGGCTGACGAAACGTTCCCATTTTATCCGCAAAAAATTGAAAAAATTCTTCGTCCCAAATAGCCCACACTCCATCAAAATCCCTATCATTACCATATTCGGTCATACCATAATAATCAGTAAAACCTGCTGCTTTAGCAAAAGCCTCAAAACCCATTGAACCATTGGGTGCACCATGAAAGAAAGCGGAATAATAACCTTTGGCATTCAATACATCGGCAATGGAACTAATCTGATTAGTAACGTATGGTGTAAGAATATATGGTTCAATAAACATAGGAATACTCGACAAAACCGAAGGCATTGCGTCAATAGATTTGCGACCGGCTGCAAAACTGTTTTTAAAAGTACGGCTTTGGCTCAAAAGAGAATCTAAAAAAGGCGTATAGCCCTGATAAGCTCCGTTATTAATATCATGATTAAAAAAGCCAATATATTCTTTACTGAAACTTTCCATAATAATAACAACCACATTTAACGCGCGAAAGGCTGCCATAGGTTGAGGAGAATGAATTGGCGTATAAATTTTAGGTAACTCCTCTTCAGAAAAACAATGCGGACTTTGATAAGGTGTTTGATTGATAGTAGAGAAAAAGCAAAACGGTGTATTCAAGACTATGGCATTTTCTATAGGACGATTAACATATTGTGCTGCATTACTAATATTTATAGGACGAGTGTAAGCACCAAAACCGCCACGTATGCCAATCACCGTAAAATAAACAGACACCAGCAAAATAACTGTATGTAAAGGATAATAAATAACCGATTTAGTATCACTTTTCTCATAATAACGTCGATAGCCAACAAAAAGTAAAACAATGAGGATGATACAAAACAATGTAATGTACCAATATTGAAAAATAGATAGTCCAATAATTTTCAAAAGATTGGCATCATGTTGAAATTCAGAAAAAACAGTAACTGTAGTACGACGATTGGTAAATGGGAAATATGCCATATCGACACAATTCATCAATAAAAGTACACTATTCACCGAAAGAAAAATTATTCTGACAATGCGTTGATATAGAAGATTCTCACGAACATGAAAAGGCAATAACATCAACAGTAAATACAATGAATTACATAACAACAATGCTGACAAATCGAACCGTAAACCACCACGGCACAACATCAACAGATGTGTAAAAGTAACATCAACAAATGTGCTGTTATAAATTAGAAAGAAAAACAATCGGCACACCGAAAATAAAGCCATCACTAACAAAAAATTGCAAGCAACGACCACAAATGGTTTATTCCACAAAAAATTAATATGACTATTTTTCATTTACCATAACCGTAATACTTTATCTGTATTTTCCCTCATTAAAATCATTCAAAATAGACAAGTAGCTTTCATAACGCGACAATGCTATGTCATTTTCTTCAACTGCTTTCAATACTGCACATCCGGGTTCGTGGCGATGTGAACAATTTCCAAATCGACATGCTTTGGATATTTTAAAGATATCAGGAAAAAAATGACTAATTTCGTCCTCAGCCATATTTACCATTCCAAATCCTTTGATTCCCGGCGTATCAATAATAAAGGTATCAGTTGCAACTTCGTACATTTCGGAAAAAGTTGTTGTGTGCATACCTGTAAGATGTGACATTGATATTTCACCTGTTTTAGCTGTACCATCAGGCATTACCTGATTGATAATAGTAGATTTTCCTACACCGGAATTACCAGAAAGCAAAGTAACTTTACCGGCTAACTCTTTCTTTAACATGCCCATGCCATCACCACGCGAAGCCACTATTTGCAAACATTGATAACCTATTTGTTCATATAAAGCAATCAAAGTGCTCAACGTTTTGGTTTCTGCCGCATCTAACAAATCTATTTTATTGAAAACCAAAACAGTAGGAATACGGTATGCTTCAGCTGTCGCTAAAAAACGGTCAATAAAAATTGTTGAAGTTACCGGATTCTTAATCGTCACTACCAACATTGCCTGATCAAGATTGGCGGCAATTATATGGAGTTGCTTCGATAGGTTTGTTGGTCGACGTACAATATAATTTTTACGATTGTGAAGTGTTGTAATATAACCAGTTTCATCAAAATCGACACGATCGCCAACCGTTACCGGACTCGTACTTTTGATACCTTTAATGCGGAATGTCCCTTTTACTTTGCACACAACTGTTGCGCCATTATCTGTACGAACGAGATAGTCACTTCCTGTATTTTTAATAATCAAACCGGTCATAAGAAATCAGTAAACAAACTTTTTCATTTATTTGCAATATGCAAAAAGTTTGACAAAGGTAATAATTTTGTAGTATTTTCCGACTAAATAACGCTAAATCTTATTTTTGTAAAGAATTTGATATGAAGTTTATTACCTATCCGACAACTTTCTGTTCCCATATTTCAAACTTACAAAATTGTTTTTTTTGCCACATTCTGTTTTATTCTTTAAAGAAATCTGCGTATCTTTGTAATTTGAAATAAACAATAGTGTCAATGACTGCACACGACGAAATAATAAGGCTTCGCGAAGAGTTGAATACACATAATTATAATTATTATGTGCTCAACAATCCCACTATCAGCGATTTTGATTTTGACACTAAACTACACCAATTACAAACATTAGAAGCCGATCACCCCGAATTTTTCGATCCGAACTCTCCTACCCAACGCGTTGGCAGCGATTTGAACGAGGCTTTTGTACAAGTTCCACACAAATATTCAATGTTATCATTGGCAAATACTTATTCGGCAGGTGATGTCGCAGATTTTTACGAACGCGTACGCAAAGCATTAAACGACGATTTTGAAATTGTCTGCGAATTGAAATATGACGGTACTTCTATTTCGCTCACCTACGAAAACGGCGCATTGGTACGTGCCGTAACACGAGGTGACGGCGTTCGTGGCGACGATGTAACAGCCAATGTGCGTACTATTCGTTCTATTCCCCTGAAATTGCATGGTGATTATCCATCACTATTCGAAATTCGCGGCGAAATTCTCATGCCCTGGACAGTCTTCGAGAAACTCAATCGTGAACGCGAAGAGCAGGAAGAATCATTGTTTGCAAATCCGCGCAATGCAGCCAGCGGAACACTAAAACTGCAAAATTCAGCCGAAGTGGCACGTCGACAGTTAGATGCCTATCTTTATTACTTGTTGGGTGAAACATTACCCACCAATACGCATTATGATAACTTGCAAAAAGCCGCTTCGTGGGGATTCAAGATATCGGATGCAATGAAAAAATGCACATCGTTACAGGAAATTCTCGACTATATTGCTTATTGGAATACAGAACGAAAAAATCTGCCTGTTGCAACCGATGGGATGGTACTGAAAGTGAACGATTTACGCCAACAGAAGAATTTGGGTTATACCGCTAAATCGCCACGCTGGGCAATTGCCTACAAATTTCAAGCAGAGAAAGCTTGTACACGACTTAATTCGGTCAGCTATCAAGTAGGACGCACCGGAGCAATTACGCCCGTGGCCAATCTTGATCCCGTACAACTTTCGGGAACCGTTGTCAAACGTGCCTCGTTGCATAATGCCGACATTATTGCAGGTCTCGATTTACACATTGGAGATATGGTTTTTGTGGAAAAAGGAGGCGAAATCATTCCCAAAATTACTGCCGTTGATAAAGAAGCACGTTTTATGCTCGGTGATAAAATACAATTCATCAAAACCTGTCCGGAATGTGGCACGACATTGATTAGAAATGAAGATGAAGCTGCGCATTATTGTCCCAACGAAGACGGTTGCCCTCCACAAATCAAAGGAAAAATAGAACATTTTGTCAGTCGGAAAGCTATGAATATTGACGGTCTTGGAACCGAAACAATTGCCTTACTTTACGACAACAACTTATTACACAATACAGCAGACATCTACGAGTTAAAAGTACCCGATTTGGCACGGCTTGAGCGACTTGGTACAAAATCTGCACACAATATAAAGAAAGCTATAGAAAACTCAAAACAAGTTCCATTTGCACGTGTACTATTTGCACTTGGCATTCGTTATGTTGGTGAAACGGTCGCCAAAAAGTTGGCAAATGTTTTTCGCTCTATTGATGCTTTGCGAAATGCTTCGTATGAAGATTTAATAGCAGTAGACGAAATAGGCGAACGAATTGCATTGAGTGTACAGAAATACTTTAGAAAAGAAGAACATTGCAATCTAATAGAACGTTTAAAGGCAGCCGGTTTACAATTTGAGTCTTCGAACACAACAGCCGCCGTATCCGATAAGTTAACCGGTTTGTCCATCATTATCAGTGGAACATTTACCCACCACTCACGGGACGAATATAAAGCACTTATCGAATCAAATGGTGGTAAAAATGTAGGTTCTATATCATCAAAAACAAATTACGTTTTAGCAGGTGACAATATGGGACCGGCAAAACTTGAAAAAGCACAAAAATTAGGCATAAAAATAATCAATGAAAATGATTTTTTAGCAATGATACAATAAACATGAAATTTCCAAAAAACATAATCAACTTTGCGTTCTCATTATATGCGAAAAAATATCAAAAAACGCATATACGCGAAAAACGTTTCATGGACTATAGCCATATAACTTCCATTTTATTATTATTTGAAAGCAATTTATCGGAAAATCACAAAATCATTCATGAAGTTATTAAAGAGTTAAGCCATGACAACAAACACGTTACAGCTTATGGCTTTGTGCCAAAAAAACAGGCAATGACACCTTCCACTTTCAATTTTAATATATTGGACTATGAGAAAACCAACTGTCTGTTACGTCCCGATAAAGTATTATTACAAAATATGTCGGAAACTGAATTTGATTTGGTTATAGACCTTACGACAAGAAGCATCGTTCCTACTGACTATCTGTTAGTTGTAGCAAATGCTAAATGTAAAGTCGGCAAAAAAAAATCAGACATTGCACAAACCGATTTTATGATTGATTTACCCCAAAAAGAGGTATCAAGCGATGAAATGATAGACCTTTCTTATAATGAAGAACGCTATTTGTTCGACCAAATAATTTTCTATCTAAAACAAATTACAGCAAAATAAAAAACGAACTTCAATATGCTCAAAAACAAATTAGTCGGAATGGGAGTTGCTCTGATCACTCCCTTCAAAGAAAACGACACCATCGACTACGATGCTTTGCGCCGCCTCATTGAATATCAAATAAAAAATGGCACCGATTATTTCGTAGTATTAGGCACAACGGCAGAGACGCCAACTCTTACAGAGGAAGAAAAAGAAGAACTAACCCGTTTTATTATAGCTCAAAATAAGGGAAGACTACCGATAGTATTAGGGATTGGAGGCAATAACACACGCAGTGTTGTTGAAAAAATAAAAAATACAGACCTTTCACAGGTTGATGCCATACTTTCCGTCGCACCTTACTACAACAAGCCATCGCAAGAAGGTATTTATCAACACTATAAAGCAATAGCAGAATCTACTAAAACACCGATTATTCTTTATAATGTACCTGGGCGAACAGGTGTCAACATCAGTGCAAGTACAATTTTGCGCCTTGCCAACGAATTTCCTAACATTGTGGCAGTAAAAGAAGCGTCAGGAAATTTCAAACAAATTGATGACATCATCAAAAACAAGCCTAAAAATTTTATGGTAATTTCCGGCGACGACGGCATTACTTTCCCTCTAATCACTTTGGGTGCTGTCGGTGTAATCTCCGTTATCGGAAATGCCTTCCCAAAAGAATTCAGCCGTATGGTGCGTTTAGCAATGCGCGGTGATTTGGAAGGAGCACGAGAAATTCATTACCGTTTCACTGAACTTATTGAGTTATTGTTTGTTGATGGGAATCCGGCCGGAGTTAAAAGTATGCTTTCCGTAATGGGATTCATCGAAAACAAATTACGCCTTCCACTGGTACCAACAACCATAAAGACATTTGAAAAAATGCGTTTTGTACTTAATCAACTTAACACCAAAATTTAGTTTTTCTGTTGAATGAAAAAAAAACTCCTCCTACTTTTACTCTTTCCGTTAACAGTTTGTGCGCAACTCAATACCGATAGGCTGCTTTCCATTGGGCGCAACGCACTGTATTTTGAGGATTATGTTCTTTCTATTCAATATTTTAACCAAGTAATTAAGGTAAAACCTTATTTATCAGAGCCTTATTTTTATCGCGCCATTGCTAAAATAGAATTAGAAGATTATCAGGGAGCTATCGAGGATTTAGACGAAGTTATTGCGCGAAACCCATTTATTCCGATGTCTTATTATGCGCGCAGTTTTGTAGAAAAACGTTTAGACCTATTTGATGCTGCCGAAAAAGATATCAGCCAAGCATTAAAGTTGAGTCCTGAAAACACTATCTTTGTTATCAACCGTTTGGAGATTTTAGAAAAACAAGAACGTTATGCCGATGCCGTTGCCGACATCAATTTTCTCATTCGCAAAAATGGTGAAGACGTAAATTTGGAAATGGAAAAAGGACGTTTTTTACTACTTATGAAAGATACGATTGGCACGTTGAAGTTATTTCATACATTAGTAAAAAAAGAACCAAAAAATTCTGATGTATGGGGAGCACGCGCTTTAGTCAGACTTATTACACAAGACAACGTTGGTGCATTAAGTGATTACGACAAAGCTATTTCATTAAGATCAACCAATATAGGAAACTACATCAACAGAGGTATTTTGCATTACGAAAAGAAAGATTACAGAAACGCATTAGCGGACTATAACAAAGCCGTAGAAATGGATCCGCACAACGAGCAAGCTCTGTTTAACCGTGCATTACTACGCTCTGAAGTAGGCGATTGGAACAATGCAATTGAAGATTTAGACAAAATACTCGACAAAAATCCAACTTATTACGAAGCTGTCTATCAACGTGCCATACTCAACTCGGAAGTCGGCAATATCGAAACAGCTATTAGTGATTTTACAACCATTCTCAAGCGTTACCCAAATTTTGTTCCGGCTTACTACGGACGTGCTCAACAATTAGAAAAAAAAGGCAAAAAGAAACAAGCGTTCAACGATATGGAAACTGCTTATCAAATTACAGAACGAGAAAAAAACAAGCCCAAAAACACGCCTAAAGATGAACCTGACATGCAAATGAAGGTTACACAGAACGAGTCAGTACTAAAAGATCGTTCAAATATTTTTACAGCATCCATCAACACCTCCGAACCACCTAAAACAGTTTCCATTCGTGGCTCCGTTCAAGATAGAGATGTCGCAGCAATAAACGAACACAACTTCACACTATCCTACTACCAAAAAGAAACGGATGTCAAACGTCCCATTCGTTATAATAGAACAGTGGCAAAATTAAATGCCTCCCACTCTATGAGCAGCACTCTAAAATTGGTAAACCAAGAAACATCTCTCAACCAAACACTTATAACATTTCATTTTAATACAATCAATCAATTATCAAAAGAGATTGCCGCTAATCCACAAAATGCAGATCTATATTTTGAACGAGGTCTCAACTATAGTTTGGTTCAAGATTTTATCAATGCCATCGAAGATTTCTCAAAAGCCATTTTGTTTCAATCTAACTACACAGTGTTAGCCTATTTTTGTAGAGCCAACGTCAGATACAAAGAGTTGGAGTTTAAAATAAATAATCAGCAAACGAGTAGTTCTTCAAGTGAAAATACGGAACAAGAGAAAGCCTATTCGTATGACTTTGAAATGATTATGCGCGACTACGACAAAGTTTTAGATTTGGATCCCACATTCAGTTGTGCTTGGTTTAATCGCGCCAATATGCTTTGTGTACAAAAAGATTTTCAAGTGGCACTTAGCAATTACACTAAAGCCATTGACATAGATAACGATTTTGCCGAAGCCTATTTCAACAGAGGATTGACTTACCTCTATTTAGGCGAGATCAACAAAGGCATAGCCGACCTAAGCCGTGCCGGAGAATTGGGTATTTATCAAGCCTATAACCTGCTAAAACGATCAAAATGAATTCTACAATCAGCGAAAAGATAATATTAGGCATCGACCCCGGTTCCAACGTCATGGGATATGGTATTTTAAGAATTTGCGCACATACACCAGAAATGCTAAAAATGGGTGTTTTAGACCTGCGCAAGACCAAAGACCATTATGTTTCCTTACGCAAAATTTTCAACTTCACATTAGAACTTATAGACCATTACCACCCCGATGAGATGGCCATAGAGTCACCATTTTGTGGTAAAAATGTGCAATCTATGATAAAATTAGGGCGAGCACAAGGAACAGCTATTACAGCTGCAGTAACACGCGATATTCCCATTTTTGAATATGCCCCGCTAAAAATAAAGATGGCAATAACCGGAAACGGGCAAGCCTCCAAAAGCCAGGTAGCTGATATGATGAGACGTATTTTAACAATAGAAGAAGCCGAAATGCCCTCATTATTAGATGCGACAGACGGTTTGGCTGCAGCTTACTGTCATTTTTTACAAGCAGGAATACCCACCTCAGGAGGAAAAATTCACGGGTGGAGTAATTTTATACGCAGTCATCCTGAACGAGTCAAAAAATAAGTTTTTGACTTTACACAGAAAAAAAATGAATTTTTTGTCATAAACTTTGTTCCTCTCATTTTTTTAGCTATTTTTGTGAGTGAAATACAAGATACACTTCCGGCTGATTTCGGAAGTAATTTATTTGTTTAGATATTTGTTTTAAAATCAATTAAATTACAGCTAACAAGCTGAAAATGTTAGACCAAAACAAAAATCAGAATATGGAAGAACAAAAACCTCGAATAGCGGTTATGGGTGGAGGAAGTTGGGCTACCGCAATCGCAAAAATCATCCTTAAAAGTGAAAATGATATACTATGGTATATGCGTCGCAAAGATCAAATAGAAGATTTCAAGCGCGAAAGTCGTAATCCTTCATATTTATCGGGAGTAATATTTGATATCAGTCGCATTACGTTTACCGATAAAATCAACCAAGTGGTTAAAAATGCCGATATTTTGGTTTTTGCCACACCATCACCATTTTTAAAACAGCATCTCAAAAAATTACGTTCACATTTAGAAACAAAAATCATCGTTTCTGCCATCAAAGGTATTGTTCCTGACGAGAATATGATAGTATCCGAATATTTTCAGAAAATTTATCATGTTCCATCGGAAAATATTGCCGTTTTAGCCGGGCCATGCCATGCAGAAGAAGTTGCTTTAGAAAAAAAATCATATTTAACGGTGGCTTGTCAAAATCGAGACAGAGCACGACATATCGCTCATTTGCTCAGCAATAATTTTGTTAAAACATACACTTCAGACGACGTTGCCGGCATCGAATATTCCTCGGTCATGAAAAATATTTATGCCATAGCGGTTGGTATCTGCCATGGACTCAAATATGGGGATAATTTTCAAGCAGTACTGTTGTCAAACGCCATTCAGGAAATGAGCCGTTTTTGCAATGCAGTACAACCATTCCATCGCGATTTGCAAGAATCCGTTTATTTGGGGGATCTTTTAGTAACAGCATATTCGCGATTCAGTCGCAACCGTACATTTGGTACCATGATAGGCAAAGGATATTCCGTAAAAACTGCTCAAATGGAAATGGAAATGATAGCAGAAGGGTATTATGGAACAAAATGTATTTATGAAATCAACGAAAATTATCAAGTAACAATGCCCATTTTGGACGCTGTTTACCGAATTTTGTACCAACGGGCATCACCGTCAGTAGTCATGCGCTCTTTGGCAGAAAAACTACAATAAACAAATTACTTCAACACAAACTATATCATGACAAACATTACTTTATCTATTGAAAAAACGCTTAATATCATATCAAAATCCGATATTGAACACTACAAATTACAAGCAGAAAAATACATCAACGTTTTACATGACGGAAGTGGAAAAGGAAATGATTTTTTGGGCTGGCTCAATTTACCGTCAACCATTAGCGAACAAGAGATTGCCGCTATGGAGAAAACTGCCGAACGTTTAAGAAAACAATGTGAAATAGTAGTTATAATAGGTATTGGAGGAAGTTACCTTGGAGCAAAAGCCATTATAGAAGCCTTATCCAATTCATTTAACTGGTTACAAACCAAACGTAAAAATCCAATCATTGTATTTGCAGGTCAAAACATCAGCGAAGATTATCTTTTTGAATTGCAAACATTGCTACAAGATAAAAAATTCGGTATTGTCTGCATTTCCAAATCCGGAACAACTACAGAACCGGCATTAGCCTTCCGTTTACTAAAAAAGCAGTTGGAAAATCAACAAGGCAAAGCCGCCGGAAAAGATTTAATTGTCTGTATCACCGACAAATCGCGCGGTGCGCTACGCACATTGACCACACAAGAAGGATATGATACTTATGTTATAGAAGATAATATAGGTGGACGATTTTCAGTACTTTCTCCAGTGGGACTACTACCGATTGCCATAGCCGGTTTCAATATTCGTGAGTTGATTAAAGGTGCAATATGTATGCAAAATGCGTGCGGAAAAGACATTCCGTTTGAACAAAATATTGCTGCTCAATATGCAGCAATACGCAATGCACTTTATCAAAAAGGAAAGAAAATAGAGATTTTGGTCAATTTCCAGCCAAAGTTGCATTATATGGCCGAATGGTGGAAACAACTTTACGGTGAAAGTGAGGGAAAAGAACATAAAGGAATCTTTCCTGCTTCTGTTGATTTCACAACCGACTTACATTCTATGGGACAATGGATTCAAGACGGTGAACGTACCATTTTTGAAACAGTTATTTCGGTCAACAAACCAAATGCAAATGTCATTTTCCCTAAAACCGATGATAATTTGGACGGACTAAATTTTCTTGCAGGAAAACGTGTTGATGAAATTAATAAAATGGCAGAATTGGGTACCATGCTCGCTCATGTGGACGGTGGCGTTCCCAATATTAAGATAGAAATGCCGGAACTAAATGAATTTTATCTTGGAGAACTCATCTATTTCTTTGAAAAATCTTGTGGTATAAGTGGTTACATACTAGAAGTCAATCCTTTTGATCAACCCGGAGTGGAGGCATATAAGAAGAATATGTTTGCTTTGCTTGAAAAACCGGGATACGAAGATGCTACCAAAGCCATTAAACAACGTCTATAAATTTATGCTTATGAAGATTGGAATTATTGGCGCGATGCACGAGGAAGTTGAACTTATTATCGATCAAATACAACAAAAAAAGATATCCGAATTTGGGAATCGTATTTTTTACGAAGGACAATTTTTCGGAATTGATTGCGTAGTAGCTTTCTCGCGCTGGGGGAAAGTGGCTGCTGCAACTACTGCCACTACCCTGCTCCTGGAATTTAATGTAGATAGAGTCGTTTTTATTGGAATTGCAGGAGCAGTAGTTCCGGAACTCAATGTCGGTGATATTGTTGTTGGTGAACGGCTTTTTCAACACGATATGGATGCGCGACCATTTTTGCACCGTTACGAAATTCCTCTGACAGGTATAACGTCTATTCCTACCAACAAAACAGAAATAACTTGGGCTGCTGATGCGGTACATAATTTTCTGAAAAACGAAAAAGAATTCCGTAAAGAACTTTTGGAACACAATATAACCAACCCCAAACTGCAAATTGGGGACATTGCAAGTGGCGATTTATTTGTAGCCGGAGCAGAACGTAAAGCCACTATAAATCGTAATTTACCATCGGTTTTATGTGTGGAAATGGAAGGCGCTGCCGTAGCTCAAGTCTGCTTCGATTTTGGAACGCCAATGGTAATAATACGTACAATTTGTGACACTGCCGACGAAAGTAGTGCAGAGAAATTCCCCTATTTTAAAGAACACTTAGCCGCAAAATACGGATTTTATATCCTAAAAGCTATTGCAGAACAATTATTAAACAATTAATCTTATTATTTATTTTAACCAATTTAATTTTTAAACCATGAACAATTTAATTTATGTCGTTTTAGCGGCATCTATTTTGGCTTTGAGTTTCGCATTCTTCTTCTTTAAACAAATGATGAAAAAAGATGAAGGGACAGACTTGATGAAAAAAATTGCTTTGCACGTACGTCGTGGTGCAATGGCTTATTTAAAACAACAGTACAAAGTTGTAACCATTGTGTTTGTAGTATTGGCTTTGCTTTTTGCAATAATGGCATACTTCGACCTGCAAAACGGTTGGGTTTGGTTCGCTTTTCTTACCGGCGGTTTCTTTTCCGGTTTGGCAGGCTTTTTTGGCATGAAAACCGCTACGTATGCCTCTGCGCGTACGGCTAATGCCGCCCGTAAATCTTTAAATAGCGGATTGCAAGTTGCATTTCGCTCAGGTGCTGTTATGGGATTAGTTGTTGTTGGATTAGCCTTATTGGATATTTCATTATGGTACATCGTTTTATCGCAGGTAACCGATTATTCTTTAGTGATTATTACAACTACCATGCTAACTTTTGGAATGGGTGCTTCCACACAAGCATTATTTGCACGTGTTGGTGGAGGTATTTATACAAAAGCAGCTGACGTGGGCGCTGATTTGGTCGGTAAAACCGAATATAATATTCCTGAAGATGACCCGCGCAACCCTGCAACTATTGCCGATAATGTTGGTGACAATGTTGGTGATGTAGCCGGTATGGGAGCCGATTTATATGAATCATACGCAGGTTCTATTTTGGCCACTATGGCTTTAGGAGCAAGTGCTTTTGCCACATCGGCAATAGAAGGAATGCAAGAAAAAGCAATATTTGCACCAATGTTGATAGCAGCAGTAGGTGTTCTCTTGTCATTACTGGGTATATTCTTGGTAAAAACAAAAGAAGGCGCAGGCATGAAACAATTACTTGCAGCTTTAAGCCGTGGCACTAATGCCGCTGCCATTCTGATAACAGTCGCCACATTTGGAATTTTTGCATGGTTATTTGGTACCGAAACCAGCCAATGGTGGCAAGTCTCGTTGTCAGTAGTTGTAGGACTTTTTGCCGGCGTAATTATTGGTAAATCCACGGAATATTATACGTCGCAAAGTTATAAACCAACGCAAAAAGTGTCTGAAAGTTCTCAAACAGGTCCTGCTACCGTTATCATTTCCGGACTTGGACTTGGTATGCTTTCTACGGCTATTCCTGTGATAACAGTAGGCTTTGCAATTATCTTGGCTTATTTGTGTGCCAATGGTTTTACTTTGGCATTCACAGCTCAAAGTCTTTCGCTCGGCTTGTATGGCATAGGTATCGCAGCAGTTGGTATGCTGTCGACATTGGGTATTACTTTGGCAACAGATGCTTATGGTCCAATTGCTGACAATGCCGGTGGTAATGCCGAAATGAGCGGTCTTGATCCAGAAGTTCGTAAACGTACCGACGCTTTAGACGCACTCGGCAACACAACTGCTGCTACAGGAAAAGGATTTGCCATTGGTTCGGCAGCGTTGACGGCTTTGGCTCTTTTAGCCTCATTCGTGGAAGAGATAAAAATTGCATTAATACGTATTGGTGAAGATTTGCCTAATGGCGTAAAAGCTACAGAAGCCTCATTAATAGACTTTATGGATGCCTATAATGTTAATTTAATGAATCCTATTGTTTTGGTAGGTATTTTTATCGGTGCAATGATGGCTTTCTTGTTCTGTGGTTTGACTATGAATGCCGTAGGTCGTGCAGCTCAAAAGATGGTTGAGGAAGTGCGTCGTCAGTTTAGCACCATCAAAGGTATCCTCGAGGGGAAGGCTGAACCTGATTATGCTCGTTGTGTTGAAATATCGACTAAAGGTGCACAACGTGAAATGTTATTTCCTTCATTATTGGCTATTATCGTGCCAATTCTTACCGGTTTAATACTCGGCGTTGCTGGCGTCCTTGGATTGCTTATCGGTGGTTTAAGCAGTGGCTTTGTTTTAGCTGTATTTATGGCCAATGCCGGTGGAGCTTGGGACAATGCTAAAAAATATGTGGAAGAAGGAAATTTCGGAGGCAAAGGTAGTGAATGTCATAAAGCAACGGTGGTTGGCGATACGGTTGGAGACCCGTTCAAAGACACATCCGGTCCTTCGTTGAATATTCTTATCAAATTGATGTCCATGGTTTCTATCGTAATGGCCGGTTTGACCGTAGCATGGAGTTTATTCTAAAAACAAGAATTACCATAAACAAACAAGAGGCTGATCTTCTTTTAGGCAGCCTCTTGTTTTATATTTCAAATCTTACAAAAGTCAATTTGATTTCGTAGAATTTAATGTCGATTTCGTACTATCCGTCGATTTTCTCTTTACCACACGTAACTTCTTCGCTTTTTCCCAAGCTGCTCTTTTTACTTCATAATCAGCATATTGTCGCTCTAAATAATTATCTGCCATAAAATAAATTTTCGTTTTAATTAAGTTTTTTATTTGCCGATGCAAAACTTTGAAAAGATATTGCCCAAAACTTCGTCGGTGGTAATTTGTCCCGTAATTTCGCCGAGATATTGCAAACACTCGCGCAAATCCTGACTCAAAAAGTCGCCACTGATATTATTGTGCAAACCATCCTGCACACGACGAATAGCTTCTAATGCCGATTTAAGTGCCTCATAATGGCGCATATTAGTTACCGTTACATCATTGTCGTTTAACTCCGGTAACTGTGCCGATTGATATAACAACTCTTCCAGTTTATCCGTGTTAATACGTTGCTTTGCAGAAATATAAATACGAGTATCAGCACAATCCGATAATTGCTGTTCAAGTTTCTGGAATTCTTTGACATCCAATTTGTCCATTTTATTAAATACAAGTATCAATCGCTTTCCTGTAGCGCGTTTTCGTATTGTTTTCGATATTTTTTTTGGCAGATTATTCACTTGCAAAGAATCTATTATCCATAAAATAATATCTGACTTCTCAAGCATCTGATAAGTACGTTCAATGCCCATTGTTTCAATAACATCAGATGTTTCACGCAAGCCTGCCGTATCAATAAAACGAAATAAAACACCATGCAAATTCATGGTATCTTCAATCACATCACGTGTAGTGCCGTGAATATCCGAAACAATGGCACGTTCCTCATGCAATAACACATTAAGCAAAGTCGATTTTCCTGCATTTGTTTCACCTATAATAGCAACCGGAATACCGTTTTTAATTGCATTACCAACACTAAAGGAAGCTGCCAAATGTGCAATTTTAAACTCTATTGTATCTGCCAACTCATGCAACTGTTTACGATCGGCAAACTCCAAATCTTCATGGTCACTAAAATCTAATTCAAGTTCCACCAACGATGTAAATGTCAACAATTTATCACGCAGCAGCAGCAATTCTTGCGAAAATCCTCCACGCATTTGTTGCAATGCCAAACGATGTGCAGCCCTACTCTGCGATGCTATCAGATCAGCCACCGCTTCGGCTTGGCTCAAATCCATTTTACCGTTTAAAAAAGCACGTTGTGTAAATTCACCAGGATGAGCCAAACGACAACCATTTTTCAACAAAAGTTTCAATATTTCCTGTTGAATAAATTGCGAACCATGGCACGAAATTTCTACTACATTTTCGCCTGTAAACGAATGTGGAGCCTTAAATACAGTCAGCACAACCTCATCAATTACCTCATCAGCATCCAAAATCTGTCCAAAACGAACCGTGTTGGCTGCCATCATATCAACAGAAATACCGGCGGTAAAAGGTTTAAAAATTTTATCGCATACTGCAAATGCGTTTTCGCCCGACACGCGAATAACAGCAATACCTCCAACACCGGGAGCTGTAGAAACTGCGCAAATACACATATTTAATAATTTAACAGCTTAATAATCAAATAATTAACAAACTAATGCTTTGATAAAGCTTTATAGTTACCTTTCGCATTACCGCGTTTTTGAGGATTTCCATAACGACGTTTTCCATAGAACTTTTTTTTAACAATCGGTGACGCCGGTTTATCCTCTACTTTTGCAGCCAATTTTGCCACATTTTCAGGCAAGGAGTAACGCGGAATCTGTTTTTCAATAAAATGTTCAATCTTATCAAATCGGAAACGGTCTTTGGGCGTAACAAACGTGAAACCAACTCCTTTAGCTCCTGCTCTCGCCGTACGACCTATACGATGTACATAATCTTCAGCCTGCAATGGCACATCAAAATTCACCACCAATTCGATATCGTCAATATCAATACCACGCGCCACAAGGTCCGTAGCCACCAAAATTTGAATCTTATTATTTTTAAAATCCAACATAACCTGAGAACGCTCTGTCTGTGCCAAATCGGAATGCATCTGCGCTACCGACAAACGCAATCGCTTCAATTCTCTGTATAACTCCTTTACCTTATCTTTCGATGACGAGAAAATAATCGTTTTCCCATACGACTGGTCGCCAAACAACGATAAAATAAGTGGAACTTTTTGAGTTTCTTGCAATAAATAAACACCTTGCGTAATACCATCGGCCGGTTTTGAAACAGCAATTTTTACCTCTTCCGGATTCATCAACACATTGCGAGCTAATTTTTCTACTTCAGGCGGAAATGTTGCGGAGAACATCATAGTCTGACGTTCCTTTGGTAAATGACTGATAATCTCCATTATGTCGTCGTAGAAACCAATATCCAACATTCTATCTGCTTCATCTAACACCAAATAACGTATGCCGCTTAAATCGGCATCGCAAAATCGAAGATGCGACAAAAGTCGCCCCGGAGTTGCAATAACAATATCACTGCCTTTTTCAAATGCACGTTGCTGCTGACCAAACGCCACTCCATCATTACCACCGGAAACAGCTATCCACGAAACATTAGAGTAATAAGCGAAACCTTCTAATAATTGATCAACCTGTTGCGCCAATTCACGCGTTGGCACCAAAATCAGAACATTAACCTTATCTTCGGTTTTATCTCCTCGCGAAAGCAATTCTAATAAAGGTAAAAGATAAGCCGCCGTTTTACCTGTTCCTGTCTGTGCTGAAGCCAATAAATCATGTTTTGCCAATATTTTTGGAATTGCTAATTCCTGAACCGGCGTACACGTTGCAAAACGCATATCGTAAAGCGCATCCAACAAATCATCATTCAAATCTAACTCTTCAAATTTCATCTGCAATAATTTTAATTTATGCAAAGGTACTAATTTGTTACGAGTTTATGGAACGGAACGCAAAGTTTTACAGATTACAGTTCAAAAAAAAACGAGCGTAACCTGATGAGTTACGCCCGCAGAAATTCGTCGTGCATTTTTCTATTTAAAGAATTATTTTTTGCATACTTACTTTTGCATCAGTAGTAGTTACTTTCACTGCGTAAACACCTTGCAGACCACTTATAGAAATATGGCTGCAATTGTCCACAGCACTCATCAATTGCCCCGTCAAAGCATAAATCTCTATACGCGCCACCGACACATCTCGAACATATAAATTCCCTGCCGAAATGAATAGCGACAAACGTGTTTCATCGGCATCGACTACCATACGATTCACCGTATTTGTTCCTTTACCGACACAGGAAACCGTACGCGTAAAGCCTTCTGACGAGAAAGTAATGGTTCCCGAATAATCGCGTTGCTCTTTTGGATAAAAACCAATTGTTACACTCTCGCCATTAGCTATTTGTGTACGACTAATCATAAAAATGGAGTTGTCCGTTGTCGAAATATTGGCGGGTGACAATCCCTGCAATACCACACTGATATCTTTGTTTAGACCGGATCCAACAAGTACATCTCCAAAATCCAAACTTGTTTGATTGGTTTCAAAATTGACAACACTATTGCCAATACAAGGAATAACATGCGAAAATCCATCGCCGTAAATTGTGATAGCACCTGTATGAATTCCCGGACTGTGTGCATGGAAACAGACTATCAATTCATCGCCATTATTCACCGTCCAACTGCTCATTTGAAACGTATAAACGTCCGTTGTAGTAACATTCGCCACCGATGCACCGTTCAGATTAATTCTAACACTTTTATTGAGACTTTGACCGTTTACAATCTCCCATTTCAGCGTGTCTAAACTGGGCGAAACAACCGTAGAAAGACTACGTCCTACACAAGGAATTTTACACTTTGCACCGCCACCTGCCACCGTAACATCACCTTTATAAAGTCCTGCAGCATTGGCATGAAAAGCAATGATTAAATTTTGTCCATCGGTAACCGTCCAGTCGCTCATGGGAAACACGCCTGCATCCGATGGCGTAACAGACGCCGTTCCTATGCTCTTATCCAAAAACGTCAGATGTACCTGCTTGTTCAACGCCGTGTTGCTCTTTATTGCCCATTCTAAACAAGGCGGTTCGCTCACAATCAAACCGCAAGCGTAATGGTAATCGAAACGACGGTCGGGAGCAGATTCTCCATCTAAGAAAAATGCAGAGATGTCATTAAGATTTTTCGGATTGTCTGCCCAATGAAAATTAAACGCATATTGACCGTCTGAAACTGTGAAATAATTCAACGGAACGCTCAACTCCATTTCGTTTCCCGAAAAAGCTATCGGAATTGTCGCTTGCTGTACCCACGATGACCCGTTCCACCTCTTTAACGAAGTGGTCGTGGCTGAAACACCGCCATTGTTTACCACATAATCGTAACCTTCCCAACCGGTTGATTTATTGTTGTCGGTATCAATAAACAACATCATCCAATTAGGGTCTGTATAGGGCGTTAAATTGTCTGCCGTACGCACATAAAAAGAGACACAATCAGCCGAAATGGACGCACGACTCTCTACAATATCATTTCTTCCCGTATTGTTGGTATAAAGAGTTGTCATATCGTAGCCGTAATAATTACGATGCGTCACATCACCTTTCTGGTCTTGGTATATCGGACGAACTTCTTGCCAATCATTAAATTCGCCATCGATTGTAATGTCTCTCCGAACAGGCATTTCAGGTTTATCAATTCCTTTAAACTTACGGATATAACTCAACATTTGGTAATAATAATTGTCCGTGTATCCGCCCTTCATCGGCGCAATGTCGCGGTTAAATTCTTTGGAAAAGACATCGACAAAGAAACTATCGCCTTTTTTAGCAGGTCGTCCCGCAAAAGTTGTCATGCTACCATCATTTATTTGACGGTAAGCCACCCATTCGTTCCATTGAGTTATCATCACCACTTGCGGATTGACTTGCAAAGCTCTTTCCCACTGTTCGGCAAAACGAAGACCTTTATCGGTATCGGCACATACGTAATTGGAATTAACGGCTTGTTGGCTGCCGTTATAGAATGTTTTTCCGCACGAAGTGGTGGGATGTTGTGCCGTAGAAACCGTAATTTGCTCCGGAATGTGTTTAGCTACACTCCATCCGTAGTCTTGTGGCGTTTCATCCAGCCACTGCCAATGGTTGGGATTATTTTTCGTATCGGTAAAAGCCCAACTGTATTTTATTGTAAAAAAGTTTTTAACTTCGGGACGCAACTCCGCATCGTTAGGATTTCCCAAAATGAGAGGTTTCCCGTTCCAACGAAACCAAAGATCCGGATAGAGTTTTTTGGCATAAAAATTATCATATATACTATTTATGGTACGACCGCTTACCGCATATGTCAGAAAACATATTTGGGGAGCTTTAATACCGTTACTACGCATTTCGCGTGCAATTTGGCATATCCGTTCAACAACATCCAAATAGGTGAATGCATTAGAAACATCCAGAAAAATAAAGTCAATATCCGCATTGGCAAACATCTGCAAATCGCGCCGAATAACCCACGGATCTTCCGAAAGAAAATACCCATACTCCGGCTCACCCCAAAAATGGTAACTTCCCACCGGTCCCCATTGCGGATTGGACGGATTAGCCGCCAAAATTTTAGTGATGTCATTCTGAACATGATCGTGTTTACCGACCCAGACATAATAAAACAATCCAACTTTTTTGTCGAGACGTCTCTCGCCAACAGTTTCATAATCAGGCACACGCCTTCCCAAAGCGTCCGTTGCCACCCAATTGTCGGTGTTGAACGAAAAACCCGAATTGGAAAAGGCAGAAACACAAACGCATAAGCATAAAACTAATAAAACACTTATTCTTTTCATGGCATTTAGATTTAAAATTCACTTGCAAAGTTAATCATTTTTTTAAAATAAGTTTCAAATTTTGTTGATTTTGCAACTAATCGTATAAAAAACGAGCGTAACCTGATGGATTACGCCCGCCGAAATTTTCACTTTTTTTCTATCACATAAGTTTGCGGTAACGAATACGTTTCGGAAGTTCGTCGCCCAAACGCATCTTTTTATTGGCTTCGTATTCCGTGTACGAACCTTGAAAAAAGAATACTTGTGAATCGCCTTCGAACGCCAAAATATGCGTACAGATACGGTCAAGGAACCAACGGTCGTGAGAAATTATCACTGCACAACCTGCAAAATTTTCCAAACCTTCTTCCAACGCTCGTAGCGTATTTACGTCAATATCGTTAGTCGGTTCGTCCAGCAACAGCACGTTCGATTCCGATTTCAACGTCAAAGCCAAGTGCAAACGATTTCGTTCACCACCTGACAGTACGCCACATAATTTTTCTTGATCTGCGCCTGTAAAATTAAAACGCGACAAATAAGCACGGGCATTTATCTCTCTGCCGGCTACACGGATAAATTCTGTTCCACCTGACACCACTTGAAATACAGATTTATTAGGGTCTATGTCGTGGTGCATCTGGTCAACATAACCAATTTTTACGGTTTCGCCCACCTCAAACGTACCGCTGCCTACTTTCTCCATACCCATAATTAAACGAAACAGAGTTGTTTTTCCGGCACCGTTAGGACCTATAATTCCAACAATACCATTCGGTGGTAATGTAAAATTCAAATGTTCAAACAACAGTTTTTCATCAAATGCCTTGGACACCTCCACTGCATTAATTACCTTGTTGCCCAAACGCGGACCATTAGGAATAAAAATTTCTAATTTTTCTTCACGCGCCTTTTGGTCTTCGTTCATCAATTGGTCATAAGCATTTAAACGGGCTTTCCCTTTTGCCTGACGAGCTTTTGGTGCCATACGAACCCATTCCAACTCACGCTCAAGCGTTTTACGCCGTTTGCTGGCTTGTTTTTCTTCCATGGCCATACGGGCAGTTTTCTGTTCCAACCATCCGGTATAATTCCCTTTCCAAGGAATTCCTTCGCCACGATCAAGTTCCAAAATCCAACCAGCCACATGATCCAAAAAATAACGGTCGTGCGTAATACAGATAACAGTTCCGGCATATTGCTGCAAATGTTGTTCCAACCAATCAATGGACTCTGCGTCTAAATGGTTAGTTGGTTCGTCAAGCAACAAAATATCAGGCTGCTGCAACAGCAAACGACACAAAGCAACTCTACGACGTTCACCTCCCGACAAGGTTTTTACCTCTGCATTTTCATCAGGACAACGCAAAGCATCCATTGCACGTTCCAACTTGTTATCAAGATTCCACGCATCTACACTGTCCAATTTATCTTGAAGTTCTGCCTGACGAGCTATTAATTTATCAAAATCAGCATCCGGTTCTGCAAACGCAGCATTCACTTGCTCATATTCTGCCAATAATTGCATTGTTTCTGCAACACCTTCTTGGACAATTTCTTTGACTGTTTTTGTTTCGTCAAATTTCGGATCCTGTTCCAAATAACCCACAGAATAACCTGGAGAAAACACAACTTCGCCCTGATACGAAGTATCAAGACCTGCAATAATTTTCATCAGGGTTGATTTCCCTGACCCATTTAAACCAATAATACCAATCTTTGCTCCATAAAAAAAAGAGAGATAAATGTCTTTCAACACCTGTTTCTGAGGTGGAAATGTTTTACTGACATTTACCATTGAAAAAATAATTTTTTTGTCGTCTGCCATAATTTAAAAATTAAAAGTAAACAATCTCACATCAAGAAAAACAAAAAGAGAAACGACTTTCTCAAGCCATCTCTCTTTTTGTGATCCAGCTGGGGCTCGAACCCAGGACCCCATCCTTAAAAGGGATGTGCTCTACCTGCTGAGCTACTGAATCATCCAAAAAAAATACACATTATGAAAAAAAAGTGCGATCTAATCGGGTTTCGATCCCGCGCTTTTTGCCAAAAGCTACCTTCCCATACTTAAGGTTGTCAGATCCAACTATCTTAAAAGCGGTTGCAAAGGTATTACTTTTTTTGCTTAACAGCAAGTTTTGGAACTTTTTTTTTCAAAAAAAAGTATAATATTCTTTTATCCGTTATTTATCAATTATTTACGATTTGTCTTTTACACACAAAACTGCAAAACCCAGCGTAAAAGCAGAACCTCCGCCTCCCAATTGCGGTGAAATATTGGAAAGATTACGCATCCACGCCTGTTCTCCACCTGTTGCTATAGTGGCAGTCCACCAATAACCCAACTGCCCAATACCATCAAATGTACCATCAGCATCACGATATCCGGTTGGCAATAATCCCAAACCACTTTCATTAGTTGCACCCTCATTAGGTGCCAACCATGTATGTGTGGCTTTCAGTTTTCCACCAGCTTGTCCTATTCCTCCAAAATATGCAGCTAACGTATTCCAATCATCATGTGTGGCCACATGCCAACCTTTAGGTGCAAGCAATCCCGTATTGACAGCAACAAAATTGTACAAAACACCATAAGTTTCTGCATTTGCAACATCATCATTGTAATAACAATATGCAGGACAGGAAGGGTTATTCCATGCTTCTCCATTTAACAATGTCAATGGTGTTCCATCATTCAAAGTTGTTGTTCGCAAAGCACCAACCATCCAAGTTTGCGTACCAATAACGATAACATTATACGTATTGCCGTCTCCATCCATAGGAATAGAATAATCCAGTTCCTTCTTACAGGAAAATAAAATAAAGCTACTCAATGCTATAAACAAGAGTAACTTTATATGAGATGTAACGGCAGTACACATTTCGACCCATTATTTAAGCACAACCGTCTCTATAGCTTCTTTTAATGAAGCTTTCGGCATTGCACCCTGAGCCATTTGAGGTTGTCCCGTCATCGGCACAAACAAAAGAGTAGGAATAGAACGAATGCCAAAAGCTCCCGCCAATTCCGGTTCTTTTTCGGTATCAACTTTATAAATATAAATACGATCGCCATATTCTTGTGCCAACTCTTCCAAAATAGGTGCAAGCATTTTACACGGGCCACACCATGTTGTATAAAAGTCAATTAAACAAGGCTTATCACCCAAATATTTCCATTCATTCGGATGCGCTTCATAGTTAACAACTTTCGCCAAAAAGTCAGCTTTTGTCAAATGAATTGTAGTCATAATTTTAGTTGTTTTAGTAGATGTCGATTTTTCCTTTGTGGATTGTCCATTACAAGAAGTCATTAAACAGAGTGCCAAAAACGAGAATAACAGTTTCTTCATTTTATTTATTGTTAAAATATTTTTCGCTACAAATATAGACATTTATTTCTCCTATCACAATAAAATTCCACAGAAATTTTGTTGAAAATAAAATTAATGAGGTTTTACATAGAAAGAGAACTCTTTTTACAGAAAAATCTTCAAAAAACATTATCTTTGCAGAAAAATTAAAGCAAAAAGTGTTATGACAAATACCAATGAGGCCGAAATGCCCAAAAAAAGTCTGAATTTTATTGAGCAAATAGTTGAAAATGATTTAAAAGACGGCCTCAATGACGGTCGCATACAAACACGTTTCCCGCCAGAACCTAACGGTTATTTGCACATTGGACACGTAAAAGCTATTTGTTTGGACTTCGGAATTGCCGAAAAATATAACGGCATTTGCAACTTGCGTTTTGACGA
The DNA here is from genome assembly GCA_028694215.1 of Paludibacteraceae bacterium. Classification (GTDB taxonomy): domain Bacteria; phylum Bacteroidota; class Bacteroidia; order Bacteroidales; family Paludibacteraceae; genus DUQS01. The sequence continues at coordinate 62,767 of JAQUTW010000003.1, forward strand.
CACCAACCCTGTAAAAGAAGATGTGGAATATGTTGATTCCATACAGGGCGATATTCAATGGTTGGGTTTTCATTGGAAAAATCTTTATTACGCTTCCGATTATTTTCAGCAACTCTACGATTTGGCGATCCGTTTTATCAAAGACGGCAAGGCGTATGTTGACGAGCAATCTGCCGAAACCATTGCTCAACAAAAAGGGACACCAACAGTTCCGGGCATTGAAAGTCCTTATCGTAATCGACCGATAGCAGAAAATATTGATTTATTTGAACGTATGAACAAAGGTGAATTTGCGGACGGTTCAATGGTATTACGTGCCAAAATTGATATGACTCACAGCAATATGCACTTTCGGGATCCAATTATGTATCGCATCATAACCACTCACCCACACCACCGCACAGGAACAACATGGAAAGTTTACCCTATGTACGATTTTGCGCACGGACAAAGTGACTATTTTGAAGGCGTTACACATTCTATCTGCACCCTTGAGTTTGAAGTACACCGCCCATTATACGATTGGTTTTTAGATCAATTTGCCGGAAAAGATTATCGTCCGAAGCAACGGGAATTTAATCGTCTGAATATTACTTATACCGTAATGAGCAAACGTAAAATGTTGCAATTGGTTCAAGAAGGGCTTGTGCGTGGCTGGGACGATCCTCGAATGCCGACAGTTTGCGGATTACGTCGTCGTGGTTATACCGCAACATCTATCCGTAATTTCATCGATAGCATCGGCTACACAAAAGTAGAAGGGATAATTGACGTTTCTGTACTGGAACACGCTATTCGGGAAGATTTAAAACCAAAAGCAGACAGAGTTTGTGCTATTTTCGACCCGATAAAACTGGTCATTACTAATTATCCCGAAAGCAAGACAGAGACACTAATAACAGAAAATAATCCTGAAAATGAAAATAGTGGGACACGTGAAATGCTTTTTGGGCGTGAACTTTACATTGAGCGTTCTGATTTTATGGAAAATGCCCCAAAGGACTTTTTCCGTTTAACTCCAAACGGACGTGAAGTTCGTTTGAAAAGTGCTTACATCATACAATGTACAGGTTGTAAAAAAGACTCTGACGATAACATTACAGAAATATATTGCACGTACGACACAACCAGTAAAAGTGGAACCGAAGGTGGAAATCGTAAAATAAAAAGTACCATCAATTGGGTAGAAATCAATTCTTGTCTAAACGCAGAAGTACGTCTATATGATCGTTTGTTTAGCATAGAAGACCCTTCTGCGTCGGAAAAAGATTTTAGAGATTTACTCAATCCTAATTCACTGACTATTGTAAATAATTGTAAAGTGGAGGCTGCTTTAAAAAATGCCAAACCATTATCACATTTCCAATTTTTAAAGGTTGGCTACTTTACAGTTGACGAAGACAGCAAAGACGGACAATTAATATTCAATCGTACAGTATCTTTAAAAGATACTTGGGCAAAAAAAACAGAATAAATAAACATGCAATATTCCAAAAGTGTTTCCTGCTTTCGTTCTTCTGCAATCAGAGACTTAATGAGTTTGGCTAACCGACCGGATATTATTTCTTTTGCCGGTGGCATGCCCGGAAATGAGCTATTTCCGGTAGATGATGTCAAATACATTATCAATCACTTAACACCTCAACAGTGGGTGGATGCCATGCAATATGGTCAAACAGCAGGATATCAACCTCTTATAAATGCAATTACAGAATGGCTGAAAGATAAAGGTTTCCCTGTCAATAATAATAAAGTAATCATTACCACCGGTTCATTACAGGCATTAAACATTGTTGGAAAAATTTTTATTGATCCTGACGATACCGTCTTAACTGAAAATCCGTCATTCATTGGCGCCATTTCTGCATTTCGTTCGTATCAAGCAAAAATAGATGGAATTAAAATGAATGCAGATGGGATTATCATTGACGAACTAAAGGAAAAACTCCAAACGACATCTCCCAAATTTCTATACATCACTCCTAATTTTCATAATCCGGCAGGATTGACCTATAGTGCCGAACGCCGACAAGAGCTATTGGAAATAATGAAGGACACTAACATTCCGATTATAGAAGATGATGCCTATGGAGAATTGCTTTTCGATACGGAATACAAGCAAACTATTCAACCGCTCAAATGTAATATTGCACACGAACAACAAATTATTTATTGTGGATCTTTTTCAAAGATTTTCGGACCGGGCTTACGTTTGGGATATATGTTGATGCCCAATGAGATTTTCCGAAAAGCAGAAATTTGCAAACAATCGATGGATGCTTGTACACCATGTATTTCACAGGTGTTGGCACACCAATTTATGACTTCAGGAAAAATGCAAAAATATATAGAATGGATTAGGCCTATCTACCAACAGCGACGAGATGATATGTTGGCTGCCATGAAACAGTATTTTCCACAAGAAGCAACTTATGTACGCCCGCACGGAGGCTTTTATATTTGGGTTAAAATGCCAAATGGCGTAGATGAAACAGAATTATTAAAACGCGTTATTGATGCGGGAGCCGTTTTTGTAACCGGAGGGACTTTTGACCCGGAAGAAAGATCAAATGGTTATATGCGTATTTCTTATTGCAATACCCCTACCGACCAAATAGACATAGGCATTAAAATCATAGGCGACACAATGAAACAAATGATGAAGTAAAATCATTCAAACAAAAAAATAAGGAAATATTTTCCTTATTTTTTTTTGAAAAAACTAAAATGAACATTTCCGTAATTTCTATGGAAAATAAAATTAGGATGGCGTTCAAAAGATGTTTTAATGCCGTGTTCCAACACAAAAATACCATCTTCAGTCAATCTGTCTTTTGCAAAAACAGCATCCGGAATTTCCTCTATAGAAGCCAACTGATAAGGAGGGTCGGCAAAGATAAAATCGAAAAGAGCAGAATTTGACTTTAAAAATCGAAAAACATCGGAACGGACTACTTTTAAGTTATCAAGTTGTAATTCTCCCGTCATTTTTTTTATAAAAGCAATCTGACGCTCGCTCATTTCCACAGCAACAGCACTACTACAACCTCGCGACACACATTCAAGACTTATACTGCCGGTTCCCGCAAATAAATCCAAGACAGCAGCAGATTCTATATCTATCATATTGCCAACCAGATTGAACAAACTTTCTTTGGCAAAATCGGTAGTCGGGCGTGCTGTAATATTAGATGGAGGAGTAAAATGCCGTCCTTTGAATTTTCCACTTATAATGCGCATAAAATATTTTAGTAAAAAATAGCGCAAACAAAATTGTTTACGCTAAACGGTTAATTATAACAATGATTCAAACGGATTATTCCCAGTTGCCTGCATTATTATTTGGTTCTTCAATAGAACCCACCTGCAATCCCGGATATTTGCCCAATTTAACACGTGTATCTTTCAAGTTAACCAACTCCTGACGATTCAAATCACTCAAATAACTGTCGTAAGATGCTTTGGATTCAAATAAAGGAATTATAATGCCTGAGGCTTCGTTTTTAAACATAATTGTTGCAAATTCAAACTGCTTACCATCGGAATAAGGGATAATAATCATATCATTAATATTATCCAATGTATAATCGTTTGCAAAAAGACTTTCAAAAACACTAATATAACTTGTATCACGACGGAAACCTTCCAATCCGTTTTCTGCAATAGCTTTTTTATTACCAGAACGCACTATTTTTGCCGCTTTTTCTTCAGTCAAACCATTTTTCAACTGTTCATCGGTAAGCATTCCTTCTTTCAACACTAAAGGTACTTTTGCCGTTTTAACAAAATTAATCAACGTATCACCGCTGGCTGTATAACGATTATTCTGATTCTTAAATTCAATTTCAGCCTTACGTATGTCCATCAATTTTCTTATGACAACTTTCTCACGTACACCACGTTCTTCATCAAAACGAATAGGTGTCACAATACTCATTACACACATGTAGCCCAAAATCACGATGGACACTACCAACAATGTTTTAAATGTAGTTTTCATATTTATATAATTTAATTATTTTTCTGAGTGCAAATGTAATAAAAAAAAGAGGAAAGGCTATGCTTTTTAAGAAAAAAATTACTCTAACGTATCAGTTTGATACTTTACAGCATCAATAATCATAGAAATGGCCTCTTTTTGTACACCATTCTTCAACAAATACTTAATATCATCTTCGAATAGATTCCAAAAATCTGACTGCTTATCGGTCATCGTTAATCCTTTCACATAACATTCTACCGCTTTTTTTGCGTTTTTTTCGGCAAAAAAGATATGTCCCAAGTTCAAGTAATCAGTGTTAATGGGATGAATATTGATTACTTTATTACAATATTTTCGCGCTAAAACTAAATCTTCCATCATAAAATAACACCACGTCATCTGGCGCAAAATTTTAGGGTTATCAGAAGATATATAGATAATCTTAAAATAGATGGACAATGCCTCCTTATAGTTTTCCTGCTGTAAAAAGCACATAGCCATGTTTGTCAATACCGAAATATTATCAGGCAACAATTTTTCAAGATTTTGATAATACGTCAAGGCCTGTTCAAACATACCCAAACGACGGCAGCAATAAGCACAATGGCGTAATGTCCACCTATTCCCCGACTCTATCAATTCAGCATCTTGATAGAACTTTAATGCCAACTGCAAATTACCTATTCTTTGATAGCAATATCCTACCTTTTGTAACAGAGAATTTGAAACGTTCTTATCTTCCAATAGCAATTCCTGAAACAAAGATAATGCTTCTTCGTACAAATCTTTGGAAAAATAAAATTCAGCTATATGCTGTTTTGACTCCTTTCCGTTCAAAATAAAATCAAACAACAATGTTTTATCAATATTGGTAATTTCCTTCAATGGATTTTCAAAATCGGCATGTTTAGGATATAAAGTGTAAAAACGATAAAGATCTTGGACATATTGATTGGAAAAACGCTTTGCCTCTGCTTCATTACTTAAGTCATTTTCGTCTTTCATCAACTCATCTATCTGTTCTGCTTCTGCATTGGAAGCCTTCAAAACCATTTCGCGTTGATTGGTTGGCATTTGTAGAATACTTAAGCAAAAAGAATATTTATCAGAATCACATAAATACGGATTCTTTATAAATACGGACAATATGCTTTTTTTATTAACAAATAAATCGGCAATTGCCGTATGGGTTATGTCAAACGGAATAAACCAGTTAGAAATATCATTAAAAAATGGAAAGTTTTTTAATGCAGCAAAAGTACTGACATAAACATCAGCACCATCCATCTGCATCTCTCCAAATTGCTGAAATTTGTCAGATAAAGTACTATCTTCAAGCAAATTCTGCCATTCTGGATTTTTTTCATCAAAATCTTCCGATTTATCGCCCGATTCTTCCATTTTTTTCTGAATCAAAGGCGACAAACGCTGAATCTCCGGCAAGATGTCTTCTTTAATTCGTTTAGTAACAGTTTCTGTTTCAAATGTACGGATCAATTGTATAATCACACTTTCCATCTCATTCGCCACTTGTCTGTTACCTTCATACGAAGCTAATTGTTCAACAACAGACTTGTAAGCGGTCAAACGCGCCCTATAACGACAACACACCAAAACAATTCCTACCAACACTCTTTGGCGGACACAGGGATTGTCATGTAACATCTGTGATAAAAGGAAGGAAAATTTGGCAACATCAAACGTTCGCAGCAAGCTGAGCATAATAGCTGAAATCAGCAACGACTTAAGTACAACATCAAAATCATTTTCCTCTAAACATCGTTCCAAAAAGTCTTTTTCCGTTTGAGTCCATTCGTCCGATAACCAAAAATGAAAAAACAGCATTTGGACAGTACTCTCATACTGCAATGCAAATTCTTTTTGTTTCCCTTCCACATTCAAGCTTTCTTGCAATAAGTCACCTAAAGACAAATTACTATAATAGGTTTCCAACTCAAATATAACATTCTTAAAATCAATGTTTTTATCTAAAAAATAGCGTTTCTGAATGTATTCAAACGAAGGAGAGGATTTAAACAAAAGCAATTCCTTCAACTTATCGGCTAAGGTATAAATATTTACTTGTAAATCGCGATAGAAATGCTGACGTTCCGAATCTTCCACTCCGTCAATATAATAAGTCAACAACTGTTTATAAACCGTTTCCAGATTTTCTTTTTGACTGATAGCCCACCATTCTTGTAATTCCTTCAATAAAGATTTCATCAATATAAAAGCATCAAAAATGCGTTTGTCCTGAAGGCAATCACAAATTTGACGATGAACTTGTATTATTTCACGGGCATTCATACCAAAATTACTTTACCGATTTTAAAACATGCCCCATACGCTCCTTTTTGGTTTTCATATATGAGCGATTATATTTATTAGGTTCTATTTCGATAGGAACGACCTCTTCTATGGTTAATCCATAAGCTTCCAAACCAATTCGTTTAATAGGGTTATTTGTCATCAAACGCATTTTTGAAACGCCTATTTCGCGTAAAATACTGGCTCCTACTCCATAATCACGCTCATCAGCCTTACACCCAAGATGCAAATTAGCTTCTACCGTATCCAGCCCTTCTTCTTGTAATTTATAGGCAGCAATTTTTTTCATCAGTCCGATACCACGACCTTCCTGATTCAAATAAACAATCACACCTTTACCTTCTTTTTCTACCGCCTGCATAGCCAAATGAAGTTGTTCTCCACACTCGCAACGCAATGAACCAAAAATATCTCCTGTTGCACACGAAGAGTGAACACGAACCAAGACTGGTTCATCTTGTTTCCATGCCCCTTTTATCAAAGCAACATGTTCCAATCCATTCGATTTCTGACGAAATGGTACTACTCTAAAATGACCGTATTGAGTTGGCAAATCAGCTTCATCTCCCTTTTCAACAATTGATTCCAAACGTAAACGATACGCTATGAGATCGTGAATGGTAATTATTTTAATATCAAATTCATCCGCTATTTTTTGTAATTGTGGCATACGTGCCATTGAACCATCTTCATTCATAATTTCAATTAAAGCAGCTGCCGGATACAAGCCTGACAATCGAGCCAAATCGACGGCAGCTTCAGTATGACCTGCTCTGCTCAGCACCCCTTTGCTTTTTGCATATAACGGATTAATATGCCCTGGGCGACCAAACGTATCTGATGTTGATTTTGGATCTGCCAAAGCCAATATGGTAGCAGCTCTGTCTGCGGCAGAAACACCAGTGGTACAACCGTCTAATTTGTCCACTGTTACAGTAAACGGCGTGCCAAGCACAGATGTATTATTCGTGACTTGTTTATCCAGTTCCAATTCATTACAACGTTCTTCGGCCAACGGAGCACAAAGAACTCCGCGTCCATGCTTTAACATAAAATTGACTTTGTCAGGCGTAATTTTCTCAGCAGCAACGATAAAATCACCTTCATTTTCTCTATCCTCATCGTCCACTACTATCAAAAATTTTCCTTGACGAAAATCATCAAGAGCCTCTTCTATTGTATTTATTTTATTCATAATCAATTTGTTTCTTTACGTTTTCTTTTCAATTTCAGATTTTGAATTTTTGCTTTTAAATTGCTGAAAAATATACTATAAGCGTCCGATTTAAACAATGCGGAATCCGTAGCGGCTTTATATGTAAGAAAAAATCCAATTGGGAGCAAAACGGTCGAACTCAGCCACATTCCTTCCCACGTGTCCCAAATTCCTTCTCTTGCCATTTTCTGTCCGGTGGTATCTATGATGTAATAAATAATAAATAAAATAACAGAAATAACCACCGGCATACCAAGCCCTCCCTTACGAATAATAGCCCCAAGGGGTGCTCCAATAAAAAAGAAGATAAGACAGGCAAACGACAATGTAAATTTGCGATACCACTCCACTGAATGCTGAATCACATAATTATCAGCATCTGTAATTACAATACGATTATACTGCACTTCATTTTTAGTTGTTTTCACCTTCATCAAAGCATTATTTACCGTTAGTTTTAAATCTGCCTGTGACAACCCCAACAACAACGAATCGGCAGAAACCGAAGCCATTTGGTCTAAAGGATATTCCTCGTCATACACATGAGCATAATAGCGACTCTCAACCATATCGTTTGAAAAAGTTTTCTGTAAACTGTCACGCACAATTGTTGAAGAATCTATATCATGTGTCAATCTTACAATATTTTTACTAATATGCTGATCCTGCATCATCGATTCATCCATTCTATTAAAATTGGCATCAAAATCAATCAGTAATTCCTTGCGAGCAAAAATTTCTCTCCTATACGGAATGCTGTTACTTCTCAGACCAAGTTCCTGCTTCTGCAAATTCTCAAAAGATTCGCCATTATATAATGTCAGTATCAGATTTTTTTTATCAGCCGTCAATTGTATGCGTGCCGAATCAGCGGTCGTAACCGACGCATTATTAAACCCATTCGTAAAATCATAAATCATCAAATCTTTTAACACCTTAGTTTTATGATCTTTACCACGCACATAGAAATGCAGTCCATTGACACCGGAATAAAACTCCCCTATCGGAATATCCAACTCCGGAGATTTTTGTTGCACCGAAATCATCAGTGTCCACATTTTCATCTGTACAACCGGAATAACATTATTGGAAAAGAAGAAGGCACCAACGCAAATAAAGGCGATAAACACAAAAAGCGACCGCATAATACGAAACAGAGAAATTCCTGCCGACTTCATAGCCAATAGTTCCAAACGTTCGCCAAGATTACCAAACGTCATAAGCGATGCCAATAGAATAGCCAATGGCAACGATAAAGGAACCATAGACAAACTGGCATAAAGGAACAATTCCAACAACACACCAAATTCAAGCCCTTTACCTACCAAATCATCTATATGCAGCCAAAAAAACTGCATTACCACAATAAAAAGGCAAATGAAAAAAGTGATAAAAAATAAGGAAATAAAATTCTTAAAAAGATAAGAATCAATACGTTTTATTCCTAACATGAAACAATTTGTTTATTTTACAAAGGTAATGCAAAAAATGAAATTAACGTCACTATTCACATAATCGTTTTTAGCAACTTGAAAAAATCATTATTATAGTCTCTGTAAAAAACATAAACGCCTCACATGACAAAAAATTGCCATATCTCCGTCTACATTATGCACCAATGATACGACGTAAATTTTCTATTTGGGTATTCCACAACATTATGGCATCATTAGTTTCCTGACTCTCTGCAAAATCAATAATTTTAAGAGATGTAACCCCTGTCAATTCATCATACGCCAACATAAGTTCAAAAAAAGTAAAATCCGGTTCATCTTCCCAATGAAAACGAATAGAAGTATTGCGCCGAAAAACAATACGAGCTTTCTGTTGTGAGCCTTCCCACGAAAAAATAAAGGCATCATCATCTTCCTCAACTGTATCGGCAAACCATTCACTTAAACCGAATGACGTACTTACCTTTTGCCACAAACTGTTAATTGAAATGTTCTCAAATAAATATTCTATGTGATATTTTTCTTTTTTCATATCACAAGTTGTGCAATTTTTCAAAAGCCAAAGGGAGTAAATCCTTGGAACTTTTTAATTTATAAATAACATCTGTGCCAAACAGTAACACTTCTATATTTTTACCATAGCGCATCTCTGTTTCCAAAAGTACTTGGCGACAACTGCCACAAGGCGATATTGGATTATGTAAAAAACCTTCTTGTGATAATGCGGCTATTGCCAACATTTTTGGAGCCACATCCGGAAATTTGGAATTTGCATAAAACATGGTCACACGCTCGGCACAAAGACCTGAAGGATAAGCAACATTTTCCTGATTGGAACCTTGAATAACTTCACCATTTTCCAATAATACAGCTGCACCTACATGAAATTTTGAATAAGGAGCATATGACGACTGTGCAGCTTCTTTTGCTTTAATCAATAACTGACGTTCAATTTCGTTCAATTCGTCAAAGTTAGAGGCTATTACATTGATTCGTAATTGTTTTTCTTGCATGATATTGACTTAATAAGTTAATAAGGCAACTCAAACAACACAGTTTGAATTGGCAAATACAGCTACAAATATATAGTTTTTTTTTTAACTTACCAATTTTACACAAAAAAACATACAGGCATGACATAAAAAAAATAAAAAAGACCCTACGAAAGTCTTTTTTATTGATTTTTTCAGTATTAGTTTTTAAGGAAAAAAGATTTCGGTTTTTCCCTATGATTTTGGTTACAAAGTAACAATTTTTTTAAAGATAGTGCCAAATTTAAAAACATATTCTAAAACATATTTTATGAAAAATACACCACTTGTCTGATTTTTAAATCTGAAACACACATAACAAATTATATATCAACCGAATAAACGGTTACTTCTAAACAAAAATAGTAATTAAACTAAAATATTTTCCCACAAATAAACTGTTTTTATCAAAAAAAGAACGTTTTTGTATAAAAATAGGAATGTAATTTTTGCGTAAAAATAACGTTAAACATAAATTTCAGCTATTGATGATTATCACATTTTACCACAAAGACGCACCCACAACTGTTTTTTATCAATATCGAAAAAATACAATCAAAAAATTTTGTTATATAAAAAAAATACATTATCTTTGCACCACTTTTCTGAAAAGAAAGTCTTGGTGCGGTAGTTCAGCTGGTTAGAATACATGCCTGTCACGCATGGGGTCGCGGGTTCGAGTCCCGTCCGCACCGCCAAGTTTTTTTTCTCAAGGGCGTTTAGCTCAGCTGGTTTAGAGCATCTGCCTTACAAGCAGAGGGTCGGCGGTTCGAATCCGTCAACGCCCACAGAAAGGTTATCAACTATGATAACCTTTTTCATTTATGAAGTATCAAGTGTATATCTTATATTCAGAAAGTACCGATAAGTATTATGTTGGTTCTACAGGGAATCTGGAGGAATCTACAAATAAAAAAGCCGTTAAGAAACGGCTTTTGAGATTTATTTTGAGTTTTTATTAACCACTTCCTGCCATCGCCAAGCAGAGCGCAAGGTGTCTTCAAAACTTTCTTCAGCCACCCATTTCAATTTTTTATTGGCTAATGCCGGATTTGCCCAAACCTGTTCAATGTCACCTTCGCGTCTGCCAACAATCTCGTAAGGCACACGTTTGCCTGAAACTTTTTCAAAAGTTTTTATAACTTCCATTACGGACTGTCCTTTGCCTGTTCCTATGTTGTAAATCTCAGGTTTTTTGACCTTTTCGTCAAGTAAACGGTCTATTGCTTTTACATGCGCTTTTGCCAAATCTACTACGCTGATATAATCTCGAATACAGGTACCGTCTGGCGTATTATAATCATCACCAAATACTTTCAACTTTTTGTGCATACCGGCAGCTGTTTGACATACAAACGGAACCAGATTATTAGGAACGCCATTGGGCAACTCACCTATAGCCGATGTGGGGTGTGCACCTATCGGATTGAAATAACGTAAAAGCACTGCATGTAAATCTTCCGAAGCATGAACGGCATCCAAAATAATTTGCTCCGACATCTGTTTGGTACTGCCATAAGGAGACAAAGCCGGTTTGATTGGACTTCTTTCGTCAACAGGCAATGTATCAGGTTGACCATAAACCGTACATGAGGACGAGAACACAAATCCATGGGTTTTGTGTATTGGCATCAATTCCAAAAGATTAACTAACGACAAAATATTGTTGCGGTAGTAACGTAATGGCTTTGATACCGATTCTCCAACTGCTTTATAAGCAGCAAAATGAATGACAGCCTTAAAACCTTCATATTTGGAGAAAAATTTGTCCATTGCTACATAATCCGTACAATCAATATTTTCAAAAACCGGACGTTTCCCCGTGATTGCTTCAATGCCATTCAACACATCAATATTTGAATTTGACAAATTATCAATTATATAAACATCATAACCGGCTTCCATCAATTCGACTACTGTATGCGAACCGATATAACCCAAACCACCTGTTACCAATATGCGATCAGATGAAGAAATTTTATTCCAAATCTTTTTTAATGTCTTTTTTACTCCCATAATTGTTTTGGATAACAACCCTCTTTTATTAACTGATTTATTTTTGCAACCACCTGTTCCTTATCTTCCGAATAAGTAACACCAAACCATTTCGATGGTGTGCGTAATACTTCACAAGTAATTTTTTTTGATACAATCAAATCATTAATCATAGTCGGAATGTAAAATTCGGAAGTCAATTCCTGACCACGTTTTTCAAGAAATGCGCAGAAAGCCTCTTCTGAATAATCAAAATAATCAGGCGTAAACCCCCACATATTCATCGACACCGGCGTGTCATCTTCCAAAACGGCAAAAGAACCGTCTGTTTTAGGATAACGAATCACACCACCGACACGTTCTATTTTTCCACACTCCACAATAGACGATAAGAAATGATTGCTGTCGACGCTGCACACGCCACGACTGACAGTTCCACTCTCCGAAAGCGTGTTCCCTACATGATAACCTACCATACAATAATGATTACGTTTTCCTTCGGAAGCAACCAAAAATTCTGCCAGCTCACCATACGATTGCTGCCCATAAAAATCATCGGCATTTATCACGGCGAAAGGTGAACGAATAACGTTTTTGCCCATTAAAACGGCATGATTGGTTCCCCAAGGTTTTGTTCGTTCAGGATTAAAAGTACAGCCATCAGGAACATTTTCAATTTCTTGATAAACCACCTCTACATCAATATGGTTGGTATAACGACTGACAATTCTCTCAAAAAAATCATCTTTAAAATTAGAACGAATGACAAAAACTATTTTCCCAAAGCCGGCTCTTTTGGCATCAAAAACAGAATAATCCATAATGGTTTCGCCACAAGGTCCTATACCATCCAACTGTTTAAGTCCACCGTAACGGCTACCCATTCCGGCAGCCAATATTAACAAGGTTGGTTTCATCTATAAATCACGTTTATCAGAAAATCGTACAAAAATACATAAAAGTTTTCAGCAAGACGATTTTTTGTTAATAATTTACACAAATAAACATTCAGTGTCTTTTAATCACGCCTATACATAATAAACAATCAATCTATTATATTAAAAACGAAGATCCATCTTCGCCTGGAAATGTATTAAAAAAAATTGATTTAGCTTCCGTAACAAAGGGCACATTGGTTTTATAACGAGCAGAATAATGTCCAATAATCAGTTTACCGACATGTGCCTTTTGAGCAATTAGAGCAGCCTGCTTGGCCGAACTATGCAACGTTTTTTTTATTCGTACAACATCTTCTTCGAGAAATGTGGACTCATGATACAGACAATCTACACCTTCTATAATTGGTATAATTTTTTCATTATACGCTGTATCAGAACAATAGGCAAAACGTTTGGGAGGATCGGCAGGAGTAGTCAAACGATTGTTTGGTACTATTTCGTCATCAGGTGTCACATAATCGGCTCCTTCTTTTATTTCAGCAAGTGCCCTTATCGGAATTTCGTAAGCATCTATCATACTACGCAACAAATGTGGTGATTTCGGCTGTTCTTCGAACAAAAAACCGCACGTCGGCACACGATGTTTCAACGGAATAGTAGTAACTTTTACACTCTTATCCTCATAAATTACCGCACATTTACGAGGGTTAAACGGGTGAAAATTGACTTTAAAAGGAAAATCGCCACACGAATAAGCAATTTGCGGAGCAATCAATTTTTCTAAATCAGGGTGCGCATGAATTTCAATATCGGCAGTTCTTCCCATCATTCCAAGCGACGATATCAGTCCCGGCAAACCAAAACAATGATCGCCATGCAAATGCGAAATAAAAATATGCTTCAATCGGTTGGTTTTGATATTGAACTGCCGTATACGAATTTGTGTCCCCTCACCACAATCTATCAAAAACTGCTTGTTGCGCATCTCCAACAATTGCGACGTGTGGAAATTCTTCTTTGTCGGCAATGCCGATCCACAACCCAATATCGTTAGTTTAACCTCCTCCATTCTACTTTTTCCTTTGCACTAAAATCCAGACATCCGGAAATTGCGACTGAAGTTCTTCACACTTATTTTTAGCCGACTCAAAATCGTCATAAGAAATCAACAAAACCCGAAACATTCCTTTCGTATTACGCACAATTACAGGCGAATAGTCTGGTTTCATATTTTTCTGCAAACCTTGTGCATTCGATTGGTATTTGAAACTGCCAATCACTACGTGATACGTTTTCAATGGCTCTGAATTCTCGGCATCCACAACCGTAAATTCCTCTGACGGTACATTTTTGGCTTCGGGCGTAACTTTTTCCTCCACTTTTGGCTGCACTTTCACCTTCTCCTCTATTGTTTCGGCTGTTACAGCTTCTTCGGCAGACAACTGAGGCACAAATTTCGGTTCCGATTTTTTAGTATCATCGTTGGTAACCATTTCTTCCTGATCACGCGAAGATGCAAAAGCCGAAGCCACCACCGCAGCCGGAGCTGCTTGCGAACTTTTCTGTTCCGATTTTACAAGATCGACTGTCGATTTTTGCGTTATTGGTTGAGTTTCCGCTTTAGCAACCTTACGCACAGGTTCCGCTTCCTGATAAGCTCCTGCAACATTCTGAATGGTACAAGAAGAAAAAATCGTCAAAAGAAAAAACAAACTTACTACTATTACATTGGTTTTCATATCGCTTTTTTTAGTTGGACAAAAGTAATAAATTCTATCAGCAATTGCAACAATTCGACAATATTTACTATATTTGTAAATTCAAAATAGAAACTATGACAACTTACCTCAGTAATGACAAAATAACACTTCGGGCTTTGGAACCTGAAGATTTGGAGATTATGTTTCGATGGGAAAACGATTCGGAATTTTGGAAATACGGCAGCACTTTGGAACCTTATTCAAAATACCTTATCAAGCAATACATCGCCTATTCGGACAAGACAATTTACGAAAAGAAGCAACTGCGGTTAATCATTGAGTTGAAAAATAAATCGGTGATTGGCTGCATTGATTTGTTCGATTTTGATGCACATCACTCGCGTGCAGGCATCGGTCTGCTTATTGACAGAAATTTTCAGCATCAGGGCTTTGCCGACATGGCATTAAAACTACTCTGCCACTACGCATTCTCGTTTTTGCAACTGCACCAACTCTACGCACATATTCCCGCTACAAATGCCTATTGCCTGCAACTTTTTCGCCACAATAATTTTTCCGAATGTGGCATTTTTAAAGAATGGTTGCACAATGAAAACGCCTTTACTGACGTACATGTGTTTCAAAAAATAGCGGCAAAATAAAGATTTTTTCTGAGTTTATAAATGGTTGGCGGCTTTGAATTTGGACGCTTTGCAGGACAAGTTGGAAATATACAATAAAAAACAGATAAGAATAAATATCAAGAAATATTTATCAACAAAAAAGCGGTAACACATTGTGATACCGCTTTTTATCTATGTTTGAATACAGCTTGTTAGGCAGGATTATTTTACTTCTTCAAAAGTGATTAATGCATTATATCAGGTAGTTACAAACACATGTTGCAAATATGAAACAAATAAAAAATCGATATAAATAAAAATCAAATTGCTGATATTATGTTATTTAAGTGTATTTTGATAGATAAAAATAAACAGTATAAATACCGTGCAAATATAGTACTTATTTGGTCATATTGGACAGTTTTAGAACAAAAAATCCCACTCGAATGAGTGGGATTTCAATTAGAAGAAAACAGCATCAAAACTTCTTCAATCTCAACCCTAAGTAAACACCAATTCTTCAAAAACAAAAAAACCTTTATGTGAGGGGCTTTTATGTTTCAGGGTACAAATGAGGTACAAGTATTTTAATCTATAATTACAATTAATCAAGAATGAATTCTTGATTAATTTGCTGCTGCTCAACCTTAATGTTGTTCTCTATGATAATATATTTAGACAAAGTATCAAGAAGTCCAACCTGAGGATTAGTTGATTCATTTAATGAGAAATCTTTGGCAGTATTATTTAGATTCAAGTAATAGGGATTTGAACCTGTTTCGTAATATTTATTTTCTGTATTCATATTATTTCTGTTACTCAATTTTCATGTCTCCAACCTTCAAAAATTCTTTTGTCTTGTGTAGCTGTTTGACCATTTGGTAAATTTTGCTTACTCAAAGTTCCTTCACTAATAAAAACATCAGCACCACTATCAACACTCTCAATTAAAGCACGTCTGAGTGAGTATTGGCATGGATTACTTATTGCTAAAAGCACATTTGGATTGTATGGGTTTCTTAGTTCCAATTCACTTTCAATATCCTGATATATTGCTTTTATAGTGCTATATAATTCATCATCAGGTTTTTCAATATTCAGTCCTAATTCTTCTTTAGCTTCTTTTCTGTAAATAGTATAATCATGACTACCAGATTCAGAGCATAAAAAACTGATAACTTTTGGGACATTTTCTTGTTCAATAGTATGATATTTTAATAATTTCTCAGCAAGCATCTTTATCTGTGCTTTTGATTTATAAACATTTCCAAGTGATAGAGGGTGAATATGATCAGTTAATTTCAGATATATGTCTTTTAATTCTGTTTCGCTATTTACACCAAAATCATCTTTTGCCATTTCTAAGTATCCATTCACATGTTCAACGCTTACTGGTACACGAATGTTCTGACCATTTATATTTACTTGTGGGTTCATTAAACCATTTGTACTCGGATCAATAGGACCTAATGTACCTTGCTTCGTCATAATAATTCTATTCGCACCTAAACTAATTAGTGTTGCAGTACTCTGGCATCTGAATGGAATAATAACTTCAAAATCTTTACAAAAACTACGAATAAGATTAACCAAACTCCAGCCAGCTAATGTACTACCACCATTTGAATATATCAATAAAGATATTTTATCTACATCTCCAATTGTATCTAAATGGTTTACAAATGGTGCTAATATATCTGCACCAATATTGGTTTCTGCATTTTGTCGGTCGCTTGTTACGTATACAAGGAGTTTGGAATTTCTTAATCCTTCTAACTTTTTATAGTTCTCAAGTCTATCACTTCTCATTGTTTTCGTTTTATTTAGTGGTTGGTACGCAATAATGAATTGTTGAAAGGATATTTAGAATGTGCAAATATACGAGTTTTTTTATGATTAAGTTGTCGCACAAAAAAAATGATAAATCAAATAAAAAAACCGCCCTCGATTGAGGGCGGCTCTCGCAAGAAAACAAATTGTCTACGCTTAGACAACTTCTACAGAACCCAAATAAACGCTGTTAGCAAGGTCTTTTCCATCTTCAGCAATGAAGCCAAGGAACACTTCAACACTTTCTCCCAACCAATCGGCAGGAACTGCAATTTCGTGGGCACCGGTTGCTCGTTGACTTCCGGCAGTTTCATAAACTGCTTCGGCACGAAGTGGATTTAATACCACTACCAACGCTTTGTCGGTTGCCAATGCATTGTTTGAACCCGAGTTGTCAGTCCAAGTCAAGCCAATCGAGCCACTTGTGGCGAGGGCTTGCGCTCCAGAAGCAACAGTAAGGTTACCACGAGAAACCAACACTTTCGACAGGTCAACGCTAAAATCAGGGAAAACTCCCGTGATTGCGTTGTTGAGAATGTACGACATTGCAGCATTGAACGCTGTTTGTTTGGTTGTGTAGCGTTTGTAGCCTACACGGATAAAGCCAGTGATTGGCTTCAAAATACCCAATACTAAAGCAAATTTGCTGCGTTGGCCCATTTGACCATCAGTGCGGGGATTGGCTACAGAAGAAGCCTTAGCGCGCATGTAGCTGATTCCTTTCCAGCTACCACCTACGACGTTTCCCACTTTACCTGAGAAACTTCCTAAAATACCTAAATTAATCTTTCCCATTACCTTAAAAATTTATGGAGTTAATAAATATGATTACTTGGACTTGGTACGGCTCAAATATGGACTTTCCCTTATCCGAATGTAAAGATATATTGCAACTATGTAGCTGACACAGAAAGAGTTTAGCTTGCTGCCGATTGCGTTTAGTTGCTTTTGCAAGGGCTTTTAAACCCCTGCATTTTTGAAGAATTGGCGAACAAACGCTTGCTTGTACTCGCTGACAGCTCGAAGTGTTTTGGTTAGCTGCTGCTCCCTTTCCTCCAATAATTTGAGTGCCTGGACAGTTTTCGCAAAATCGGCGGCATATTGCTCAATGATTGGAATGTGGAACGCCAAAATGCTGCGGAATGACCGAATAGTAATAAAAGGAATAACAGAACCATGTAAATACTGCTCAAAGGCACGACACCGCCACAAAGCATAACAGAGGGTGCGAAGCCGGTCGGCTTGCTCCTGATTTTCTGTGATAATAACAAAGCAATTCGGACAGGGAGCTAAAAGCGGTTTTCCGCTGTTATTTCCTTTGTTTAGGATAAAGAAATGAGGTTTTCTGATTTCATCTTTCTGATTGTAAGACTTCAAAATAAAGGTACACATGAGGATAACGATTAAAGGGTGAATAAACGAGGGACTACCCCTGCAAATAATTTTTACCCCCAGAAAAGAGAAAGAAAAAAGAAAAGAAGAAAAAAAAGGATATACTCTTCAAACAGCCAGAGAGCGGCGGCTGTCAAGGTTTTTGGGCAGAATACTACCCGAAGCGTAGCGAGGTGTGGAGATTGTGCCCAAAACCCGTAGGGCTTGACCTTTACTGCCGGTAAGCGGAACGGCTATCTTTGTATATTCATTTTTTTTTGGCGGAAAACGTATTATGCTTTCTTTATTTTTTAATTGCATTTGATTTGTAAATTTTTATCGGGGCAAACTCGCCGCAGAAAATAAAATATACCATTGGGTTAGCGTTGGAAAAGAGCTTTGGGGAAAACGGAATGAATGTAGCTTGCGGAATGGAAATGAGTATTTCGCCTAAGCTGTGCGGTGCTGAGGTGTATGCTTGCAATGTAGGCAAAATGAAGTGTTGGTTCGGTTGAGGTACGAAACCGACCGGAACGAATGGCGACGAAATGGAACGCATTTACCGCAAGCACAAGAATAATCAACACGACATATTTTATTTACTGCACAACTAATGGGCGGTGGGGAAATTGAGGATATTGCACAAAGTGCTGAAATACTTACAAGCTGCTTGGAAAGGAGCTTGACTTCTGTCCCCATATTTTGAAAACCTTTTATAATTTTCATTGCTGCCGAAAAATAAACCTACAATGAAAATTATATATGGTTTTCGGGGCATTATTTTCGAGTTGGCGGTACGCCTGAACAACGCACCGTTTAGGTGTAATAAACTTACCGCTCTACCTGAAAGGTGCTTAATGGGGTGGACTCGTCGCAGTGGGAAAAAATATACCATTGTAAATGCGTTGGAAAATGGCATGGGTGGCGACTGAATGGAACGAAACAATGGGTTGGGGAATGAAATGGAGCTTTACTGGCTGTTTGTGTGTGGATATATTTGTGAGAGGATTACAGCCGATAAGCGAAATAGAATGACTTTGTGGATTTGTGGCGTGGAATGAAGAAGGCACTTATGCCGTGCGGTGCTGAGGTGGGTGAAATGAACTGAACGCAATGGAGTGAAGGGTGGACGTGTGTGAGGTACGAACTGCGTCCCCCGAAACGAAATGAGAGAAGAGAATGAACCGACCGCAAGCATACGAAAATAAAACACGACATTTTTTTTACCGACTGCAACCGCTGAAAGGGAGGAGGGGAATTTTGTTGGTCTCTGGTTGGCGGTACACCTAAACAACTCACCGATTAGGTGTTTTATTCTTACCGCTCTCCCTTTAGGGGCTTATTCTTCGGGCAGCGCAGCGGGGCAAAGCGTTGATTTTGTGCGGCTATTATACATAATTTGGTTATAGGACTTTTTTTCAGGGGTTTATCCCCCGAACGAAGTGAGCCTATTTGGTGAAAAAAGTACTATAACTACATGTTATGTATA
>JAQUTW010000037.1 GCA_028694215.1 Paludibacteraceae bacterium
GTACTTTTGCCCATATCTTTTCGTTGTTTGGTGGTACATACAAAGGAAAGAAAAAAGGCTGAATTCCAAACAAGGAGTTCAGCCTAAATTTTTATTGTAAAAAAGTTTTACCGGACAGCAATAATTTCTAATAATTCTACCTCAAAAATTAGGGTTGCATAAGGTGGAATTTGTTTTCCTGCGCCACGCTCACCATAAGCCAGTGAATAGGGTATAAAAAATTTGAATTTTGATCCGACCGGCATTAATTGAACGCCTTCTGTCCATCCTTTTATTACTTGGTTTAATGGAAAAACAATGGGTTCGCCACGTTGCACAGAACTGTCAAAAACCCTCCCATCAATGGTTGTCCCATGATAATGTACTTTGACTTTGTCGGTTGCCAATGGTTTGGCGCCCGTACCAAGTTTTATTATCTTATATTGTAACCCTGATGCCGTTTCTTTTATTGTTGTGTCTTTTTTGTTTTCTGTTAGAAATTGTAATCCTGCTTCTTTTGCCTTTATAATTTGTTGCTCTTTGTAGGCTTTTGCAATAGAGTCTATTTGAGAAAATGCAATGGTCATTTCTGCATCTGTCAGTTTACTACTTTGTTTCAAAGCATCGGTTATTCCTTCGGCAAAGGCTTGCTGATTGATAAAAATGCCGGATTGTAAAAACGAATTTTCTACGGTAGAGCCCAATTGCGCTCCTAAGGCATAACTCTGTTTTTGCGTATCTGTCATTACCAAAGGAAGAGTTTCTTTTGTTTCCTCTTTCTTATTCTTCTTTTTTGCTTCTACTGCTGGTATACATAATGCTACCGCCAATACTAATAGGATAATTTTTTTCATTTATACAAGATGTTTAATTAAGTTTTCTTTTTCGCCTTCCAATAAGTCAATAGGTGGAATTTCAATTAAGGTATAAGCTCCCGGACGTTGTTTCATAGATGCTCTGGCGCATGCTACAAGTACTTGTGCTGTTAATGCCGGGTTGTTTATTTTCATGTCAAATTCAAATAATTGATTTTGTGTTTTGCCTGAAACGCCTTTTCGTATAAGATTAACGCCGTGTCCCATATCTTTTAATTCATCAACTGATGCAACTTGTGTAATGTGTGTTTCGTCGTGTGCAAAATAATCATCTTTTTTAATTGCAGCAGCCACATTTTCAAATTGATAGCCGTCTTTTAACTCAATGTACACCATGCGGCGATGAATTCCGGTACCCATCGGAATAGTCATTGATAATGCATCTTTTACTCCCTCAATTGCTTTAACGGCAACAGTGTGTCCCATACTCATTCCGGGACCGAAATTGGTATAAGTTACACCTTTAGGTGCCATTGCCTGCATCAATGTTCTGATAACCGAATCACTACCCGGATCCCAACCTGACGAGATGATGGAAACAGCTTGATGCTTTTTTGCTTCTACATCTAATTCTTGTCTTAAATCCCAGACTTTTGTGTGAATATCAAAACTGTCAATGGTGTTGATACCTAATGATAAAATCTCTTTGGCTAATGTTGGCACTTTACGAGTTGGAGAACATAAAATGGCAACATCAACTTCTTTTAATTCGCGAATGTTGGTAACAACTTTTACATTGTTCAATTCTGCAGGTATATTGGTTACATCGCGACGTACCAATCCTGCCAGTTCAAAATCAGGAGTACACAATATTGTTTCTAATACATGCTTTCCTATATTGCCATAACTTACAATGGCGACTCTGATTTTTTTCATATATAATTTATTTAGTTAGGTTGAAATAGGTATCCAATAATTTTTTTGCAGCTACAAACGAGGTTATTTCATTACTTAATATTTGTTTTTCGTACATTGGCAACAAACCGGCAATTGCTTCATTTTGGTAGAAATTATTTTTTAGATATTCATTGATACTTTCGTACATCCAATATTTTGCCTGAAGATGACGCTTGGCATCTTTAAATCCGTTTTGTTCCGTAAATCTGATATATTCTGTAATCATGTCCCATATTTCTGCAATGCCGTTGTCTTCGACAGCGGAGCAAGTCAGAACTTTAGGAAACCACCCTGACGGAGGCTCTGGAAAAAGATGCAGCGCATTTTGAAATTGAGCCTGTGCTAATTTTGCTTTTTCAATATTATTTCCATCACATTTATTGATTGTGATACCATCGGCCATTTCCATAATACCGCGTTTGATACCTTGTAATTCGTCACCGGTGCCTGCCAACTGAATGAGTAGAAAAAAATCAACCATACTGTGTACTGCAGTTTCCGATTGACCAACGCCAACAGTTTCCACAAAAATGGTATCAAAGCCGGCTGTTTCGCATAAGACTATTGTTTCACGTGTTTTGCGGGCAACACCTCCTAAGGAACCTGCCGAAGGAGAAGGGCGAATAAAAGCATTAGCAGCAACTCCAATACGTTCCATACGTGTTTTGTCCCCCAATATACTACCTTTTGAGAGTTCACTGCTTGGATCAATGGCTAATACTGCCAACTTTTCTCCTTGGTTTAAAATATAGGCACCCAAAGAATCAATAAATGTGCTTTTGCCGGCTCCGGGAACACCTGTTATGCCAACTCGTATGGATTTTCCTGCGTACGGAAGACATTTTTCTATAATTTGTTGCGCTTTTTCCTGATGTTCCGGTTTATTACTTTCAATAAGTGTAACAGCCTGACTTAAAACCGTACGATTACCTTTCAAAATTTCTTTTACATAAGCTTCCACCGAATATTCCGGTCGAGCTTTACGCATTTTGGCATACGGGTTCAGCATTGGAGGCTGTTTTATTCCGGAATTAACATTCAACCCTGGAAATTGTTTGTTATTTTCTACATGATGCCTTTTTGTTTCCATACGCTTATTTTATTGTTTGCCAATTGACATACAGATTTATGATAGAATTGTTTGGATCGTTTGAGATTATTTGAATACGCTTTTTGAAATCAAATGGATGTAAATATGTTGCATCTACTATTATTGTCAAATTTGTTGTTGCTCCCGATTTGAGTGTTTTCTTTTTGCAATTTACTGTCAGATAAGAAACTTCTGAATTGATTTTCCGGATTATCAAAGGTTGTATTCCAAGATTCTTAATACGAATGACGGCGCTTTTTTTAGTTCCAATTGGTATGGTATTTAAGTTGACAGTGTTTGCTGAAAGTTTGATAATGGGAGCGTCCACTTTTTCTTGAATTGTCATTTTGCTGAAATCTTCTTTTAAATCAATGCGAAATTCGACAGTTGCTGATGTTTTTTTTCCATTTACCAAAAAATGTATGCTGTCTGCCACATATCCCCAATCAAGCATATCATGCGTTATATAAGTTAAGGTCAAAAGACCGTTCTCTTTTGGTTGTAAAGGTGTTGGAGTTGAATTTACTTTAATATATTTTGGTAGGTTATAGCCTGAGATTGAAATAGGCACTTCTCCATTATTGAAAATTTCTACTATTTGTGTCTTATTTGTGCCTTTGCAAACGGAGCCTAAAATAAAAAAGCGATCTTTTAATAATAAATTGTTTCCCAAATCGTAAGGGAACGCTTCTTCTATTGATTTTTCAGGAAATTGAACAAAACCGGTTATCGAAACTGTTTCCGTAACATTGCCAGATAAAGATGAGAAAAAAACGGTTGCCCCTTTGTTGAAAGCACCATAACGTTCTTTAGGATTAAAGGTTAATGTAAATTCGCCTTTATGATTAGGTAATATAGGATTTTCGCTCCACGCAGGTGATGTGCAGCCGCATGAAGCTGTTATTTTTTTTATGCTAATGGTTTCGATGCCTGCATTTATAAATTGAAAAACACACGATACTTCACCATCTTCTTCTCGAATAATGCCAAAGTCGTGTGTTTTTTGAATAAAAGAAATACTTTTTTTATCTTGTGCCGACAAGGGCCGCATAATAATAAAAAAAGCGAAAAAGCAAATTAAACGTCTCAGACCCATTTATTTGTTTTCTGGTTGCGAAGCAGGAACTGCCGTCGTTGCTTTAGGTGTAACAACTCCTTTTATGAAAACAACCTCTGTGTAATCAGCTGTTCCATCGGTGAAGACAATGGTAACACTTTTGTGAAAAGCAGTAGGACGACCTATGGTGTTGTAGGTAACCGTAATTTCAGCTACTTTGTTAGGTGCAACAGGCTCTTTACTCCATTGAGGTGTTGTACAACCGCAAGAAGCTTTTACACTTTTCAGGGATAGGGGAGTAACACTAATGTTTTTAAAATTAAACACATGAGTTATTTTACCGACTTCTTCCTGTACAGTTCCGAAATCAAACGTTTGGTTGTCTACTTCTACAACCTTTTTTTCTTGAGCCATAGCTGTTATAGCTATAGCAACTACAAATACCAATGACATTAACTTTTTCATAACATCTTGTTTTATTAATTATTTGATAAAAAATTGCCAACACAATTACTATGCAAAGTTATACAAAATAGTTTGTACCAGGTATCTTTTTTAGCTTTTTTTATCTATAAGACGTTTTTTTGCTGAATAACGATTGTGCCGTTTTGTGTGATTTTAAATAATATTTTATTAAAATGCTGTTTTTAAAAAAACCAATTGGGTAATCAACTTTGGATAATGCAAGGTTTTTTGTTCTGTCTGCACGAAAATCTTTCCGTAATTTTAGAAAAATCCATTGTGCTTTCAAGATATTCAAAGCGTTTTTTGGCTTCCTTTGTAACAATAAATGTAATGCTGCCAAAATATCCAACCACCATCGCACAAACAGAACCCATCGCATATTGGCAGATGGCATATTTTTATAAATCATCAGGAGGTTGTTTCTGAAATTCAGAAAAGTCTTAAATGGACTATCTGCGTTCAGTGTCTTTGCTCCAATATGATAAACAACGCTTTGTGGAATACATACAATGGATTTTCCGCGCGATTTAAGACGCCAGCATAAATCAACTTCTTCCATGTGTGCAAAAAAGCGTGCGTCTAAACCTCCAACTTCCCAAAAATCAGCTGTGCGTACGAAAAAACAAGCGCCTGTTGCCCAAAAAATATCAGCAATTTCGTCATATTGCCCATTGTCTTTTTCTACTGTGTCTAAAATACGACCTCTGCAAAAAGGGTAACCGTACTGATCGATAAAACCGCCACAAGCACCTGCATATTCAAAATAATCGCGATGATTGAAATTTTTTAGTTTTGGTTGGCATGCTGCTGTTTGAGGATTTTGCTCCATATACGCGACCAACGGCTGTAACCAATTTTCGGTAACAGCAACATCGGAGTTAAGTAAAACGTAATAGTCGGTTTGAAGCTGTTTTAACGCTAAATTGTAGCCTTCGGCAAAACCATAATTTTTGTTCAACTCTATGCGGCGTACTGTTGGAAAATCTTGTTTAAGTAATGCAATTGAGCCATCTGTTGAAGCATTGTCTGCCACAATAACTTCGGCTGTTGTAGAGTGAGCGAGCACTGTAGGCAATAGGTCGGACAATAATTGTTTACCGTTATAATTTAATATGACTACTGCAATGGATGGCATTTGATTAACAGAGTTTTTAATTAAAGATAATTTGATCAGGCACAATATACATTTCTGTTTGATATTCCGGAAATGTATCTATTAATGATTCGCGCAGTTGTTGTGCTTGTTCGTGTGTAGAGCAATTACCAACACGTACTTTCCAAAATGGAGCTGCATAAATAATATACGTTTCTAAATTAGGAATTTTGTCCAATAGGTTCTTTTCTATTTTAAATGCCAGATCCCTGGCGTTTTGAGAATTGTTGCTTGAAAAAACTTGTACTCGGTAACCTTTTTGAGTAACAGAAAACGACATCGGTTTTTGTATTTCCATCATTTGTGTTACTTGTTCGTTTTGAGTAATTTTTACGTATGCTCCAGTTATACTGTCAGGTGTAGCCAACTCGTTAAAAATGGCTTCTCTTTCGGCTCCTGTGCTTTTGCCTGAATCTTCGGCTAATGTCGGTATAGAAAAGATAGCGCTTATAGCGCCTATCCCTACTAAAAAATAAAATTTTTGTTTCATCGGTATATTTTTATCTGTTTGTTTGTACTTGTTTCATAACTCGTAACAGGTTCTTACCCCAGATTTTAGCAATCGCTTCCTGCGAATAACCTCTGCGGAGCAACTCTTTGGTCAAAGATAATGCTTCTGCACTTGATTGAAAACCGCAAATGCCGCCACCGCCATCAAAATCAGAACCAATACCTACAAAATCAATGCCAATTAAATTGGTAATGTAATCAATATGATTGACAGCATCTTGCACCGTTGCTTCGTCTGTTCCTGTAAGAAACGGAGGATATAAACATACTTGGCAAACTCCTCCCATTTCGGCTAACAGACGTAATTGTTTGTCGGTTGCATTACGCGGGTGATTGCATATTGCTCTTGCTGATGAATGTGAAAGTATCAGTGGCATATCGGAAATTGCGGCTGCATCAAAAAAACTTTTTTCATTTGCATGCGACAAATCGACCATAATACCCAAACGGTTCATTTCTGTTACTATGTTTCTGCCGTAAGCACTCAAGCCGTTGTGTGTGTTGTTGCCTATTGCCGAATCACAAATAGCATTGTCACCATTGTGGCAAAGCGTGATATAGCGGATTCCTTCATGAAAAAAATGTTCAACATTTGCAATGTCATTTCCTATTGCATAACCATTCTCAAGTGCTAAAACAACAGCTCGTTTGCCTGTTTGTTTGAGTCTTAGTATGTCTTGTGGTGTATTGGCTTGCTCAACGTTAGAACAAGCTGCTATTTGTTGTTTTATTTTTGCAATGGTTTCAAAAGCTTTTTGTGTAGCCAACGTTGTGTTTTTTACATCTAATGCGCCTTGCTCAATGTAGGTCGCCATAAAAATAGCATCAATATTACCATCTTCCATTTTTTGGAAATCGACTTTTACCTTGTTTTCACGTTTCTTTAAATCAATGCCTTCGAAGAAACACATTGGCGTATCGCAATGAGAATCAATGATTACAGAATGTTGGTGTATTTTATGTGCAGCAGAAAACAGTTTAGCTTCTTCTATTAACCATGTAAATAAATTTTGGTTGGCAATATTGTCGGCTATAGCCAAGTTTTCGGGATGCCACTGTACACCAATTATCGGATGATTTGGATAGGCTTCAATTGCTTCACAAATTCCATCTTCTGAAAAGGCAACCGGACGAAATTTTTGTGCTGCACATTGTATGGCCTGATGGTGAAACGAATTGACTGATAATTTGTTGCAGCCTAATATTTCTTTTAAACGACTATCGTTTTCAACAGTTACGTAATGTGTCCCGATTTCGCGGGCTTCTTCTTGTTGATGTCGTAAGCAGGGCACTGCTGTTTGTGTCTCAATATCTTGATACAGAGTGCCGCCAAATAATACATTTAGTAATTGTTCTCCACGACAAATTCCTAAAATCGGCATCTGTCGGGTGGCAGCCAATCGTGCCAATAGTAGCTCTGTTGCATCACGTTCGTTATCAACAGTTCCTATTTGTGGTAAGGCTTTTTCGTTAAAAAGAGTCGGATTAATATCGCCACCTCCGCTTAAAATTAAGCCATCTAAACGTTTTATCAGCACTTCAAGGCATATTTCGTCGCAAATTGAAGGAATTATCAACGGGACACCTCCTGCTGCAACAACTGCCTGCAAATACGCATCTGCTACGCACGAAACGCCATCACGATGATTGGCAGAAATTCCTATAATCGGTTTCATAATTTTGCGTTCGTTAGTTTTTGTTTTTCAACCATGTCCACAATGTTTTCCATGATGTTTTTTTGCCATACATCAAAATGCCTGTGCGATAGATTTTTGCAGAAAGCCAAGTGGTTGCCACAAAAGAGATTACCAATAGAAAAATGGAAATTATTTTTTCCCAGAAAGGTACACCGAAAGGCAAACGTACCATCATGACTATGGGTGATGTAAATGGAATCATAGAACACCAAAAGGCCAATGTCCCATCAGGATTTTGAGCACTATAAATTGCCGCATACATGGCAAATAAAATCGGAATAGTTATTGGCAACGTAAATTGTTGTGTGTCGGTTTCATTATCGACAGCAGATCCAATGGCGGCAAAAATAGAAGCATATAGCAGATAGCCTCCGATAAAATAGATAACAAAATAGATGAGCATTTCCACCCAATTGATGGAAGACACCAAAGCATAAATCGTATTCGGATTTGTGGCAGTTTCCATTGCCGACGATTCCATTGGTTGCCCAAAAATAAGGAAGAGTGCAATTGTCAGGATTATCCAAATGGCAAACTGTGTCAGTCCTACCAAGGCAATACTGATTATTTTGCCCATCATCATTTCAAATGGTTTGACACTGCAAATCATTACTTCTACAATGCGGTTGACTTTCTCTTGGACTACGCTGTTCATCACCTGTGATCCATACACAAATATAAACATATAAATTAAAAGAGTGGCAGCCATACCGACTATTAGAGCCATTTCGGATGAGGATACATTTTCGGATCCATCATTGTTCCATTTGACTGTTGCTACGGTAATCGCTGTTTTGGAATTTTTGATAATTTCTTGTATATCAGGTATGTCGTATGATAGTAACTTATCTGTTTGAAGTTTATCTTCCAATACATTTTGAACCCAAAGTTTCAGGTCGGCATTGACTTGATTTTCAGAATAGATAGTTACAGAAGAGTTTGGTAACCGCAAATCGCCTGAGATTACGATAATTGCTTCGTAATAAGCCCGTTTTGCGTCTGTTTTTAGAGTGTCTAACGGTTCGTTTATTACTTCAAAAACATAATGCCCTTCATTTACAAAACACGAAGCATATTTTCCTGACCAATCGACAACGGCTATCTTTTGTTCTTTGTCGTCCTCAATTGACGATAACCAAAGTGGCACTAACATCAACAGGACAAAAAGAATGGGCATAAGAAATGTCAGCAGCAGAAATGATTTTTTTGCTACTCTGTTTTTATATTCCTGACGGATTATCAGATTGATTTTACCCATCTTTTCGAATGATTATTTTCTAGTTTGACCGTCGCCTTCTATCAGCCATTTGTAAGTTGTCATTTCTTGTAGTGCCATTGGTCCGCGTGCATGCAATTTTTGTGTGCTGATACCGATTTCGGCTCCTAATCCAAATTGCGCGCCATCGGTAAATGCCGTAGAAACATTGTGGTAAACACATGCTGCATCAACAGCTTGATTAAATGCAGCAATATGCTCTTCATTTTCGCTTACAATACATTCGCTATGTTTGGAACTGAAACGTGCAATGTGTTGCAATGCGTCTTCAAAAGTGTCAACGGTCTTAATGGCCATTTTATAATCTAAAAATTCTGTGCCGAAATGTTCTGTAGTAGCATGTTGTAACAACTTTTCCGAATATTTTCCATTCAAACTGTTGTAAGCCTCTTTGTCTGCATAAATAACCACATTGTTTTCTGCCAATTTTTGGCATAATTTTGGTAAGTCTTGCAAACGTTTTTTATGAATAATCAGGCAATCTAACGCATTGCAAACACTTACTCTGCGTGTTTTGGCATTATTGATAATTGCTGCGCCTTTGTTTAAATCGCCAAACTCATCGAAATATGTATGACAAATGCCGGCACCGGTTTCGATAACGGGAACTTTGGCATTGTCGCGTACAAAAGATATTAGTTGTTTGCCTCCGCGAGGAATGATTAAATCGACATAACCAACTGCTTGCAATAAAGCCGTCGTGGCACTGTGGTCGTTTGACATAAGGGTAACACAGCTTTCATTCATGCCGTTTTTACGTAAAGCCTCATGAATAATTTCGACAATAGCCGAGTTGGATGATGCGGCATCACTGCCACCTTTCAAAATACAGGCATTCCCGGATTTCAGACATAATGAAAAAACATCGAATGTTACGTTGGGGCGTGCCTCGTAAATGATGCCGATAACACCGAATGGTACGGATATTTTTGTTAATTTAATGCCGTTCGGACGAGTTGTTTCCGACAAAATTCGACCGAGTGGAGAAGGTAATGTCGCAACGTTTCGGATATCGGACGCAATGTCGGCAATGCGTTGTTCCGTCAGTTTCAGACGGTCGTATTTTGGATTTGATTTATCCATACGTTCCAAATCAGCTTTGTTAGCTTCCAAAATAGAGGTACAACGATTTTTTGTCAAGTCCGCCAAATCTGTTAATACACGATTAATTAGAGCATCATTTGCTAAATTTAATGCACGTGATGCTTCTTGCGATTTTTCAAAAATAGAATTCATTTCCATAAAGCCACTCTTTAATGTGCAAAGTTACATATTTTTTCTGAATCCTATAAGATGCGACTTTGTGGTAAAGTTCCTAACTGTTTTTTTTGAAAATTATGGCATACAAAACAGGGTAAAGCAAGGTAACTTTCGTTTCCAAATAATTTTCTCTTTTTATTGTATTGAATTTATAATGAAATTGTTTTATATTTGCAACATAAACATAAATTAAATAGAGATGAAAAAACTTACATGGGCAATAGCTTTGTTTTTGCTTGCTTTACCTGTTATGGCACAATCGGTTGAAAGCGATTCATCTGTAGTTGCAACTACTGCCGTACAGACCAAACAAAAA
Organism: Paludibacteraceae bacterium; assembly: GCA_028694215.1. GTDB lineage: Bacteria > Bacteroidota > Bacteroidia > Bacteroidales > Paludibacteraceae > DUQS01. The sequence continues at coordinate 10,576 of JAQUTW010000037.1, forward strand.
AAGTCAACTCCCCAAAAAAATGATTCTTTTTTCAAAGTTTCCAACATTACATATGGTGGAGGTGTAGGTTTTAATCTCACAAAAGATTATGCCAATGTTTTGGTTGCTCCTGAAATAGGTTACCGTTTGTTCAAACCGTGGGTCATTAATTTGATGTTGAAATATCAATATACGCATTACAGTGATAATGCTAATGTCAACCTTTGGGGTATAGGTGTTTCTACGAAAGTAGATTTGTTTAGTTTTTCGAAAAAATCGGCAACTCCTACACGATTGTTCTTGTATGGTGGTTACAATTTTGATTATTATGTCAGTTCCGATGTGCGCTATGATAAAATGAGCAGAAACACTGCCGGCGCCGGTCTCGGTTTGCGACAATATTTTGGTTCACGAGGCAGCAATGCGTATGTGCTTGTATCGTGGATTTTGTGGGACGACACTGTTCCTGAATGGGGCTGGGATAAAATTGAATGGTCGCCAAATGTTGCTATCGGCGTAGAATTTTAAAGCGAGTTATTCCGAAATTACAATTGCTTCGTCTTCAATTTGTCCACCAATAGGTGGATTGAGTTTTCGTAAGGTTACTTTTACGTTTTCAATTTGAAAAAATTGTTGTTTTATGGCTTTGACAATGCGATAAGCAGCATGCTCAATCAATTTCGACGGCAGTTGCATTTCTTTTCGTACAAGGTTGTAAACTTCTTGTAAATCAATGGTATCTTCTAATTTGTCGGTTTCGGCGGCTTTTGATAAATCGGCATCTAACACAATGGAAACGGAATATTGTCCGCCAATCATAGTCTCTTCTTTAAAAGCACCGTGATAGGCGTAAAATTTCATATCATTTAATATCAGTTGTGTTTTCATTCCCCATTTTTTTGGCAGATTTAGTATTCTGCATTTTTGAAGAAACGTTTCCAGCGGATTTTGCCGTTGAACAATGTTTTGTCTTTGTTTAATGACAGCCATATAAATACGGGACGTCCTACGATGTGGTCTTCGGGAACATAACCCCAATAACGTGAATCGGACGATTTGTGGCGATTGTCACCCATCATCCAGTAATAATCCATTTTAAATGTATAGGTGTCGGCAATTTCGCCATTGATGTAAATAGTACTGTCTTGAATTGTTAACTCATTCTCTTCGTAGTTACGTATAATGCGTTCGTAAATAGGTAGTTCGTTGATTGTGAGTGCAATGGTTGCTCCCTTTTTAGGAATGTAAATCGGTCCGAAGTTGTCACGGGTCCATTGAGTATTGCCTCCTAAAGGAAACACTTCTCCGCCAAACCATTCCGGCTCGGTTATTATTTTGATGATGTGTCGATTTTGTGCCAATTTGTTTTTTGATTCTGCAGTCAGCGGAAAATGATAAATTGGCAGTTCAGGATTTAGCCCCATATATTCAACCTCTTTTTGCAGAGCATAACCGTTAATTTTTTGGCGGTCATCAACACTGATATTCAGTGATTCCAGAAAATGCGAGTTGAGGAAAGTTCCATCGGTTTGTACAAAATAATTGTATTGGATGCCCTCTATTTTTTCTTGCGGTTGACCATTTACATAAATTTGATTATTAATAATTTGCAAACTGTCACCTGCAATGGCAACGCAGCGTTTTACATAATTTTCGCGTCTGTCCACCGGACGGTAAACAATGTCGCCAAAGACATTTTTATTGGTAGTAACTATTTGTCTCCCATTGTAATAACAAAGGGTATAGTAGTCGGGATTTTGTTGTAATGTTGCCACGGTATCGCCGGCAGGAAAATTGAAAACGACGATGTCATTACGTTCGATACTATCAAAACCTTTCAGACGTTTATAGTCCCAATGTGGTTTTTCGATGTATGATTTCCCGCCACCCAGCCAATTTGGGAACGTGTGTTGTACCAATGGGAACGATAGTGGCGTATTTGGAATACGTGGTCCGTAACTGGCTTTGCTTACAAAAAGGAAGTCGCCGACCAAAAGGCTTTTTTCGAGCGAAGAGGTCGGAATTTGATAGTTCTGGAACAGATAAAGATTGATAAAATAAACAGCAATAAGTGCAAAAACAATGGCATCAACCCAACTGCAAATAGTGTATAGCGTTTTGTTGGTTGTTTTATATTTTTTCCACCAGTCGTAAGGAATATATTTTGTTATGAACAAATCAAAGATAAATGGCAACAGGAAAAGCCACCAAAAATTTCCGACCCATACGATAAACAAAATATAAATAATACTCCAAATGGTACATTTTATCCATTGTTTTTTGGCTACAGTGTTCAGTTTATTCAACGGAATATGTTTGCGTGTTTCGGTTTCGTTCTTTGTCATATCGCTTATTATTTTAAAGTTTCAGCATATCGTTCATGCTCAAAAATCCTTTTTTACCACAAGTAAATTCGGCAGCCATCACTGCTCCAAGTGCCAATCCTTCACGGTTTTTGGCACTGTGTGTGATTTCTATGCAGTCTGCTTCACTTTCATAACGAATGGTGTGTGTGCCCGGCACTTCGCCTTCGCGTATGGCATTGATGGCTATTTCGTTATCTGCGGCGTTTGTGCCAAGTACCCATTTGCTTTTGCGACTGAGATTTGACAGAATGTCTTCGGCTAAAGTTACTGCCGTTCCGCTTGGTGCATCTAATTTGTGAATATGATGAACTTCAGTCATTGCCACGTTATAAGTGGGAAACTGATTCATTATGTGAGCCAGATGCTTATTCAATTCAAAAAAGATGTTGACTCCCAAACTAAAGTTTGAAGTCCAAAAAAGTGTATAGTTGTTTTTTTCTATCTCTGCTTTTATTTCCGGTAGTTGTGTTGACCAGCCGGTTGTCCCCGATACTACGGCAACTCCGGCTTTCCATGCCCGTTTGTAGTTGTTTATTGCTACTTTTGGAGCTGTAAATTCTATGGCAACATCGGCACTTTTAAATGCTGCCGACTCAAAATCTTCCTGATTATCTACGTCTATTGTGCAGACAATTTCATGACCACGTGATAAGGCAATGCGTTCAATTGTTTTGCCCATTTTTCCGTAACCGATTAATGCTATTTTCATATTTTCTGTGTTAATTTTCCCGTAAAAAATCCATCGCTTCAAAAATTTCTTCTTTTGTGGCGTGCTGGTTGATGCGTACGTCGCCAAAGTCGGCTAAAAGCGTGAAATTTATCTCTTTGTTTTCGTTCTTCTTGTCGTGTTGCATCAATGCCAACAAGGTGTCGTAGTGTTCGCATAAAAATGTCGGCTGACCATAATGCTCTTTTGTATAACTCAATAATTGAGTGATTATTGCAGACGGGAATCCGATTTTTATGTGAGAAAGATACAATTCGCAAATAATTCCCCACATAACTGCATAACCGTGTAAAACAGGTAGCTCAATCCGGTGCGAAAGTGTTTCTATGGCGTGTCCTATGGTATGTCCGAAATTCAGTGCTTTGCGAATTCCTGATTCTTGTGGATCTTCTGCCACAATGCGTTGTTTGATGGCAATGTTTCCTTCCAAAATGCGACTGAAACTACTCCAATTTTTCTCTTCTAACGGATAATTGAACAAACGGTCGTATTCCGCTTTGCTGCTGATGAGTGTATGCTTAATCATTTCGGCAAAACCGGAATAGAGGTTTTTAGAGTCTAAGGTGTCGAAAAATTGTGTGCCGATAAGTACGGCTTTGGCGGGTGAGAAAACGCCAATTTCATTTTTTAGCCCATTAAAATTAATACCTGTTTTGCCTCCTGTGGCTGCATCAACCGCACCAAGCAGAGTAGTGGGAATGTTAATAAAAGCACAGCCGCGTTTAAATGTGCTGGCTGCAAATCCTCCGATATCTGTTACCATTCCTCCTCCGAGGTTGATAACCAAAGAATGTCGTGTGGCTCCGTATGTACAGAGTTCTTCCCAAATATGTGTAAGTGTGCCAATGTTTTTATTTTCATCACCGGCGGCAATTGTAATAACGTGGCTTTGGCGTAATTTTGCTATGGATAACACAGTTGGCAAACAGAAATGCTGGGCGTTGTTATCGGTAACAATAAAAATGCTTTCCGATGAAAATGCAGATAAGGCATTTTCGAGTGCAGGTAATATATTGTTGGTAATGATGATTTGGCTTTGACACATGTCATAATAGTTTTAGACTTTGCAAAGTTACAAAAAAACTTTATTTGGTAGGTACGGATTTTTTTATGTTGATAACTTAAATTGAAATTTTGCCTGAAAAGCATTAATTTTGCCACAGCAAAGAGTAAAAATCATGAGAAAATATAGTTTTTTGGCATTGGCTTTAGTTTGTCTATTATCAGGTTGCAATAATGTTTCGCAAAATGCAGAAGAAAGTGAACCGACCTACGAATACGGAATTCCGGTCGATTCTTTTGATGTGGTGCGTGGGCAAATAAAATCGGGCGAGGCTGTCTCGCAACTTTTTACTGAACTTGGTGCAACTCCTCAAATCATCAATCAACTTAATTTGGTCCCCCAATCCGTGTTTGATATGCGTAATGTGAGGGCAGGTAATCGTTATTCGGCTTATTATACGTTCGATAGCGTTCCAAAATTGGAATATGTGATTTATCATCACTCTTTGGTAGATCATGTCGTTTTTCATTTGAAAGACAGCTTGCATATTCATCCATTTCAAAAAGATACGCGCCGTGAAACAAAGTTGGCAGAAGCAACCATAACCAGTTCCCTTTGGAATGCGGTGGCAGACAATCATTTGAATATTGCCTTGGCGTTGGAATTGTCCGATATCTATGCGTGGAGTATCGATTTCTTCGGATTACAGCCAAATGATGGATTTACTGCATATTATGACGAACTTTATGTCGATTCTACCTCTATTGGAATTGGCGAAATTTATGCGGCAAAGTTTATTCACTGTGGCAAAACCTATTATGCTTTTAATTTCGAAAATGATGAGGTTTCCGGTTTTTGGGACGAAAACGGCAACAGTGTGCGTAAGGCTTTTTTGAAAGCTCCGCTTAAATTTTCACGTATATCTTCGGGTTTTACTTATGCCAGAAAACATCCGGTGTATAAAACCGTGCGACCACATACGGGTGTAGATTATGCCGCTCCGGCAGGAACTCCCGTGATGACGATAGGCGATGGTGTCGTGATACAGAAAGGCTGGAAAGGCGGTGGCGGTAATACCGTTAAAATTCGTCACAACAGCGTTTATGCAACAGCTTATTTGCATTTGTCAAAATATGGCAAGGGCATTGCGGTTGGTACCAAAGTACAACAAGGGCAAATAATTGGTTATGTAGGAAGTACGGGAGCCTCTACGGGCGCACATCTCGATTTTCGTGTTTGGAAAAACAAAAAGCCAATTAATCCTTTGACCATGGAGTCGCCTTCGGTAGAACCTATTCCTCAAAAATACATGGCAGAATTTTATCAATTACGCGATTCGCTGATACAGAAGATAGACACTGCCCGATTCGCCAAATAATCGGCAAAATTCATACAAAAAAGCGGCATTGAAACCAGTGCCGCTTAAAAATATGACCATCATGAGTCTATTCTTTCTGTTTCAATATTTGTTCTCCTTTCACTTTTTCAGGGGCTGAGGAACTATACAGCAACTGCATTCGTGAACACGTATTGCTTTTTATGGTAATAGTACTATTCCAATAAGCATTGCCATCTGTTGCATAATATCCATATACACCAGGGGTTAAATCCGAAAAATTAGCACCGCCCGTTGTTCCGCAAGAAGGTATTGCGGAAAAATTTTTGGTGATTGTTCCTTGGGCTCCATTGCTTAAAGTTACTGTTACATAATAATCGCCACTCGACATCCAAAATATGGCATTGCCACCTATTTCTGTAACATTGATGGAAATAGAGGTTTCACTCATCTTCTTTCCGCTTGCAGAAAAAGCTTTGAGTTGGACAGTATAAGTTCCTGTCTTTGAGTAACTATGCGTAGGTGATGAAGCTGCTGATGTGGTACCATCTCCAAAAGACCATTGATAACTTGACGCATTGGTTGACAAATTGGTAAAAGTAATATTCTCTAAAACTTTTACATTAGTTGATGACGCTGTAAATAAAGCACTTGGTGTTATTTCTTCTTTTTCACAAGCAGAAAAAGACAGCACTAAACCAATTAAGATGACATTGTAAATTTTTTTCATAATAAAATAATTTTTTAATTATAGCCTCAATTTATTGATTATAGAAGCGAGGCTTTTACTTCCATGGTTTTATTTTTGTTATAAATAAAAGTCTAATAGCAATTCCTTTTGACCATTAAAAAATATCATTTCGTCCCTTAAAATTTTATTTCGCGCAGCAACATTCCAGGTGCGAAATTAGTACCCGACACAATAGCAAATGTTGTTTCGTTTAAATTGGCATTGTCGGCTTCCTCTTCTATTGCCATATAACGATTGTCCCAAATTCTGTTTGCTATAGGTTTCACAATACCAACTCTTTTATACACGGTCTTCCCTTTTTCATTTCGTCGGATTTCCAACACTTCGTATTTTGAATTCAACGAAACGCCTTCTTTTAAGCCTACTTTGGCAGTCAATGTATTGTTACTAATACTTTGAATCGGCGTTTTTATCTTAAAAACTTCATAATTCTTTTGCAAGGCTACTACCGATTTATCCAAAGCTCTATATACTACTTTAGAAATGACATCCTCATTTTTATACAATCCGCGCATCACTGTTTTGTCGCTACGTACTGTTTGTGAGCCGACATAAGTTAACGGAATCTTGTTTTGCGGTTGTCCCCATTGTACATATTTTGCATATCTACTTGCTTTATCCGTATTTTTATCAATGTAATAGTTTTGATAAAAATCTGCCGCAATACTATCATTCCATTCCAATTTATACAAATGAGTAGTTACGTTTACTGTGAATCCAGCTATGGCATTGGATATTTCTGCCCCCAACATTCCTATAGTCCGACCAAGATCGCCATACGCCGATGAATTATTACCCGTAGCCGCAGAAGCTATATCGCCGGCAGCACCCAAAATGGCACCGATAATTTGGAATGCGAGTCTTGCCTTTTGAGCTTTTTCTTCCTTATCTATGTAAATAATGTCGTTAGCCAAGACAAAAGTCTGCCCTATCAACTCTTCACCTGAATCACCCAACATGGAAGTTCCCCGTACCGTCATACGTGCCAATTGCACATCCCAGTCTTTGGCGTTATACAGTCCACGTTCCGTCAGTAATTCAGTATCACAAAATCCGGTTCGCTTATCACGGTTGAACCATTTTGCCAGCAAGCGTTTGCCGACCTCGTTGGATTCCAAAAAATTTGAGACAACCGAAAGTTTTTCTTTTTTTACTAAATCCGACGACACAGCTTTAATGCTCAGTGAATGATTATTAAATTTTTCGGACATCGGCATTTTATAATACACATATTGGATTTCGTCGGCATAACGCTGTTTTGGATGACGCACCAAAATATTATACAACGAACTGCGCTGATAAAGTTCCTTGCTTCCTATTTCTTGAGAGAAACACGAATAACCACAAACTAATAAAACAATCGGGAACAAAACGATACGCTTCATATATTCAAAATTAATAATCCCATAATGATTCCGGAATCACATCGCCTATCCGAAAGAATAAATCCGTATATTCTCCTGTATATTCTTTCCCCGTATCATCAACCCAGCCATACACATTGTATTTGATATACTTCTTCTTTTCTTTTCTGTACAAAGGTTTGTCAGTAACAAACCACACAGTTTTTTGTTTCAAATGACTGTCATCAAGCCAGGTATATACGCTATTAGCATTCCCCATTACCACATATTTGGGAGGTATAACCTCTTTCCCCGTTGCATCAATATAACCATGTTTACCCTGAATGGCCACTTTCGCATAACCTTTATCAAAATTCCATAATTCATCGTAATGACCTATTGGAAGGTATTTACCGCTTTTGTCAATGTATTGCCATACATCAATGTCTTTTTCCACTATGGCGAAACCATTAGAAAAGGTACGGGCATCCTTATAGATACAAGGAATGACTTCCGTTCCTAAGGTATCTATATACCCATGTTTCCCTTTCTTTTCAACATGTGCAAGACCATTTGATACCGAATATACCTTTGTGTACTTTTTTTCTAACCTTTGTCTGACAGCAGCAGTAAGATAACCATTTTCGGTAACTTCTTTTAATGCTTGAATATTAAAAACAGGATGAATGACATCCTCAAAAAATGAGGATACTAAGTCCTCCTTTTCAGAAATTATTTTTACGCCATCTTTCCCATCGTGTCCTGCTTTCCCATTCGGTCCTCTTCTTCCCGGTTTTCCATTAGGGTTGCCAGAACCACCACTGCCGCCGGGTCCACCAAGACCGCCGGGTCCACCCTTTCCACCTGATACATTTATCTCTATATCTTCCAAAATATTGTCGGCAACCGATGTGTACAGATACACGCATCCTCCATTGGTGCCATCTTCTCCGTCACCTCCGGGACCGCCATTGCCGCCATTAGTACCAGCTCCTTTGTAGTAATATTTACCGTCCGATCGTTTTTCCATAGCTGCACTGATACCATTATATCCCGAATATCCCTGTTCACCTCTTTTACCATTATAACCTGAAGCATCAATTTTCAAAGGCAACTCATAAACATGCAATTTCTTTTCATATACATCCAGTAACGTACATAATTTTTTGTTATTCAATGGTGTTTGTAACAATGCCACGGCTATTTTTTTTGTTTTTTCGCGACACACCAATTCATTCTCAAAAGGATTCAGCAGATATTGGACTTCCACACTTTTCCTTGAACTTTTATGTTTAAAAACAAGCGTTCCTGTCAATGGTATTTTCCCTAAGGCATATTTCATTGCATCATTTACAAATGCACACTGGAAATAATTGCCATTGTTATTGTAAATAACCACATTAGGAGATGATGAAGAAAGTTCAAAATCTTCAATATTGTACATTGTATTCTTATTATGGGCAAAAAACCGATATTGTCCTCCATTGATTTTATAACTGAAAGTCAAGGCATTTTTTGTTGGATCATATGCTTGAGTTTTTTTACGTAAATTGCCCTTAAACTGGGACGTATTATAGAAGGTTGCCCGCACATCAGCATATGCAGAAACTACATTGCCCGTTATTTCAGGTTTTTCCTCTGCGCAAACGATTGCCAGCAATACTATGGCTATGCACAAAAAGATGAATCGTTTCATTTACAATATAAATTTATGTTGTGAACCCCTGTTTTTTTAGTAAACGCTTGTAACCTAAATGCATTACAAATTTTTACAAAAATACATTGTGAAGTTTTAATAACATAAAATTATTGTATAGTGTCATTACACAGTTTGTATAAAATATTATACATATTAGCTATGAGGTTTGTCATATAATCCAAACTCATTTATTTGATTGCTAAAAGGATGGGAATTTACAATTGTGTTATGTTTGCCGAAGTAGAGAGAGTTTCGTCTTGTTTACTGTCCTGATAATAATTCGATAAGAATATAAAAAAATTACAATCCATTACTAATGATATTTGCATTAACATATCAGTGGAAATCCATTGTTTGGAAAATATCTTATAAAACCCGTTGTGCATTTAGGTAAGATTTATTTTGACGGCGTTAAGTTTTCTGTTAAAGACGAACAGATTCAGGTATTGTATCATGGTTAGTGCAGTGATTTTAGAAATAATCCGTGAGGCAAG
>JAQUTW010000004.1 GCA_028694215.1 Paludibacteraceae bacterium
TTTGTACGAGATTGTTCATTATATTTAATTATCTGATTAATAATCAAATATACGACTTTTTTGTCAAATGAACAATCTTTTTTTACTTTATTTTTTTACTTTTTCCTAAATGCACAACAGGTTTATATAAACTCTCCCCAATCCAAAATGGACAAATAATTATCAATTATGAACATTGCCCGCCTCGTGCGGGCATTTTATTTTTGCATCTGTGTAAGACAATCAAATAAATGAATTGACAATCAGATGTTTTAAAATAAATTTAATATGTTCAAAATGAGATTTAATGCATTTTTTTTCGGGTGCGGAATGGTATTCCTGACCACAATACTCGGCTCGTGCGGGAACAAAAATAAAACAAAATGCTAACAATTGTTTGATATCTGACAAACTATAAACAATGTAATATCAATGTAAAATATTTATAACCACGTTGTTAAAGCTATTATAAAGTTAAAGTTACTTTTACAAAATATAAAATCCTTAGGTTGTGGTACATTTATGGTACTCCTGTTTTTATACTTAACATAAACGTTTTGTGTATAACTTTCCTTTTGCTAATTCCGTTTTTTCAATTAAAAATAGTACTTTTGTAAATTATTCGATTAAACCAATATATAATTATATTTATTTACTAATTTAATTTATTTTTTTATGAAACCGTCTCATATTGAGCATCTTGGTATTGCAGTTACCAGTTTGGAACAAACAATCCCATTTTTTGAACTTTTAACAGGTTCAAAATGTTATTCAATCGAAGAAGTTGCCGATCAAAAAGTAAAGACAGCGTTCTTTAAAGTTGGGCAAACCAAAATCGAACTTTTGGAGCCGACTTGTCCGGAAAGTACAATCGCGAAATTTATTGAGAAAAATGGTGGTCGTGGTGGTGTTCATCATGTTGCTTTTAATGTGGATAATGTAGCCGATGCGCTTGCTTACTGTGAAGCCAACGGTATTCAACTCATTGATAAAATGCCACGTAAAGGTGCTGAAAATTTGACTATTGCTTTTTTGCATCCAAAATCGACTTGTGGAGTCTTGACAGAATTGTGTCAACAACCTAAATAATTATTGAATACGATAGTTATTCATATAAATTTTGAAAATTAAGTAATATGGAAAATCAGGAAAAATTAAAAAAATTGATAGATAAGCGTGCTGAAGCCCAGATGGGCGGTGGTGAAAAAGCAATTGACAAACATCATGCAAAAGGTTCTTTTACGGCACGCGAACGAATTCATATGTTATTAGATGAGGGCAGCTTTGAGGAAGTAGATATGTTTCTTACGCATCGTTGTACCGATTTCGGAATGGATAAGAAAGTATTTCTTGGCGATGGTGTAGCTGTTGGTAGTGGTACCATTAATGGACGTTTGGTATTTGTTTTTGCACAAGATGCAACGGTTATTGGTGGCTCTTTATCGGAAACAATGGCACAAAAAATTTGTCATGTTATGGATATGGGTATGAAGCTTGGTGCACCCATTATTGGCTTGAACGATTCGGGTGGCGCTCGTATTCAGGAAGGAGCTTGTGCTTTGGCAGGTTATGCCGAAATTTTTGAACGCAATATTTTAGCTTCCGGTGTTGTTCCACAAATCTCGGTTATTTTTGGACCTTGTGCCGGTGGTGCTGTCTATTCGCCTGCGCTTACCGATTTTATTATGATGACGGAACAAAACAGTTATATGTTTATTACCGGACCGAAAGTTGTAAAATCTGTCACGGGTGAAGACGTTACCGTAGAAGAACTTGGTGGCGCACGTGTACATGCTACAAAATCGGGTGTAACACACTTTACTGCTCCAACAGAAGAAGCTGCTTTAGCTGAAGTTCGTCGTCTGATTTCGTTTATACCTCAAAATAACATGGAAGAAGCACCTATAATTGAATGTACAGACCCTATCGACCGTGTTGATGATACTTTAAATGAATTGGTTCCGGCTAACTCGAATAAGCCATACAATATGAAAGACATTATTTACACGATTGTGGATAATGGTGATTTTATGGAAGTGCAGAAAGATTTTGCTAAAAATATAATTTGTGGTTTTGCTCGTTTTGATGGACAGTCCATAGGTATTATTGCCAATCAGCCCAACTGGCTTGCCGGTGTGCTTGATTGCGATGCTTCGCGTAAGGCTGCCCGTTTTGTACGTTTCTGTGATGCTTTCAATATCCCTATTTTGACATTGGTTGATGTTCCCGGATTCCTTTGTGGAACAGGTCAGGAGTATGCCGGAATTATTGACCACGGTGCAAAATTGATGTTTGCTTATGGTGAAGCTACGGTTCCGAAAGTAACGGTAACAGTTCGTAAATCTTATGGCGGTTCACATATTGTAATGAGTTGTAAGCAGCTTCGTGGTGACTATAATTATGCTTGGCCTAATGCCGAAATAGCCGTTATGGGTGCTTCCGGAGCCATTGGCGTATTGGAAGCCAAGACTCTCAAGACAATAGAGAATCCTGAAGAAAAGGCAAAATTTATTGCAGAAAAAGAAGCTGAATATCAGGAAAAATTTGCCAGCCCGTATCAGGCTGCTTCACGCGGTTACATTGATGATGTTATAGAACCACGTAATACACGTTTCCGTATAATTCGTGCTTTCCAAACGTTACAAACCAAACGTTTGACAAACCCGTTGAAGAAACATTCGAATATTCCACTTTAATTCTATTTGACAATGATAACATTAGCAATAAATTGGTCTAATGCCACCATCATTACTTTTTTGGGATTTGGCATTGTATTTGTTGTGTTGGTTTTGCTGATTCTCCTTTTAATGGTGTTTGGCAAGGTTATGACACCAAAAGTACGTGTACCAAAAGCAGTCCGTACTCCTGATAATGGTAAAGTGGAAATTAAAGCTGATACGGAATTTCATGAAGTGTATTTGCCTGCTAATGCCAGTGCAGCTATTGCTATGGCTTTGTATTTGTATTATGCAGATGTGCATGATGAAGAAGATCGTGTGCTAACGATTAAGAAAGTAGAACGGCGCTATTCTCCGTGGAGTTCTAAAATTTATGGTATTAATAATTTAGTAAAATAAAATTGTATGAAAAAATTTAAATTTATCATAGACGGCAATAAATATGAAGTGTCTGTCGATGAGATAGAGGAAAATGTTGCTTCTGTAGAAGTTAACGGCACCCCGTTTACTGTAGAAATAGAGAGAGAAAAGAAAGTTGTTGCCAACTCGGCTCGTCCGGCAAAACCGGTAACTGCTGCAACTGCTCCTGTTGCGAAAGGAAGTAATAACATTATTAAATCACCACTTCCCGGCAGTGTTATGAAAGTCTTGGTAACAGCAGGTCAGAGTGTAAAACGTGGCGATGTTCTGTTGACAATGGAATCCATGAAAATGGAAAATAATATTCTTGCAGAGACAGATGGCGTTATCAAGAATGTATTTGTAGAACCGGGTAAAAATGTGCTTCAAGATGATAAACTTGTAGAAATAGAAGTTGCTACGACTACAGCAACACCAGCAGCTAAGCCTCAACCTATAACTCCTGCTGCTCCTAAAGCCGTTTCAACGCCTCAACCGACAGCTGCTCCTGTGATAGGAGGAATGAAAGTAAAGGCTCCGCTCCCTGGAAGTGTTTTGAAGATAGTTGCAACCGAAGGTCAAAATGTAAAACGTGGAGATATTTTATTGACTTTGGAATCCATGAAAATGGAAAATAATATTCTTGCAGAAAAGGATGGAATTGTAAAATCCATTATTGTAGCAGCCGGTCAAAATGTACAACAGGACGATGTTTTGTTGATTCTCGAATAATTAATTTCTGAAAAAAAGAGAATGAAAAAAATATTATTAGTCTTGGCGTTTTTTGGAGTTACATTGTTTAATGTTACACCGGTAACAGCACAAGAAACGAACAAGACGCAGAGTACAACAGAAGTAGTTTCTGATGATATTGTTATGTCAGAAGAAACTGTTGATGTGTGGGATACAATTGTTGATTTTGCAAAGAATTCCGGTATTGGAAAGATGTGCAATACGGAAAATGAAGGCGATTGGCGCAATTTTTTGATGCTTGCAATAGCTTGTGTACTTTTATATTTGGCTATTGTTAAAAAATTTGAGCCATTGCTGCTTTTACCAATTGCTTTTGGTATGTTATTGACAAATATTCCCGGCGCAAATATGTTTCATGAAAGTTTGTTTGCCGGTGGTCATGTACATTGGAGCGACTTATATGCACAAGGAGGCTTATTGGATTATCTTTATTTGGGCGTAAAATTGGGTATCTATCCTTGCCTTATTTTTATCGGTGTAGGTGCGATGACCGATTTTGGACCATTAATTGCCAACCCTAAAAGTTTGTTTCTTGGAGGAGCTGCTCAATTAGGTATCTTTATAACTTTTTTGGGCGCATTGGCACTTGGGTTTACGGGTCCTGAGTCTGGCTCTATTGGTATTATTGGAGGAGCAGATGGCCCAACTGCCATCTTTTTAACGTCCAAATTGGCACCTCATTTGTTAGGTCCAATTGCTGTGGCGGCTTATTCGTATATGGCACTTGTGCCTGTTATTCAGCCACCTATTATGCGATTATTAACTACTAAAAAAGAGCGCTCCATTACGATGAAACAGTTACGTACTGTTTCTAAACAGGAGAAAATTCTTTTTCCTATTTGTATTACTATTGTCGTAGCTTTATTATTGCCAGATGCAGCTGCATTAATTGGTAGTTTGATGTTTGGTAATTTACTGAAAGAGAGTGGCGTTACTGAACGTTTGAGTAAAACGGTTCAAAACGAACTAATGAATATTGTTACCATTTTCTTGGGCATTACTGTTGGTGCAACAGCTACAGCGAGTACGTTCTTAGCTTGGAAAACTATTGAAATCATAGTACTTGGTGTTTGTGCTTTTGGATTTGGAACTGCAGGGGGCGTTTTGTTGGCAAAATTTATGAATTTGTTCTTGAAAGAGAAAATAAATCCCCTTATTGGATCGGCCGGCGTTTCTGCGGTGCCTATGGCTGCACGTGTATCGCAAGTTGAAGGTCAAAAAGAAAATCCGGGTAATTTCTTATTAATGCATGCAATGGGACCGAATGTTGCCGGTGTTATCGGTTCCGCTGTAGCAGCAGGTATTTTATTGAGTATTCTTGGATAAGAGTTATTCTATTAAAAGCAGAAAGTCCGATTTCAATTAAGAAATCGGACTTTTTTGTAAATGCTTGTATTTAGTCTATTATTACTTTTGCAATAGTATTATTGCTGCGTACAATTAACATCTGATTATTGGGAAGTCCGGAGATAACTGTTTCATGGTTTTGAGCAGATGTGTTGTAAATTTTTTGTCCAAACATGTTGTAAATAATAATATCTTGCCCAATTTCTGCATAAACAAACAGTGTTTTATTTTTGGCATAAACGGGTAATGTCATTGTGATATTATTTAAATCGGTAGCTGCATTTATTACGGTTGGTTTGCACATAAAAGTGCCACTGTATGTTTTATCAGTCCATTTTGTCGCACTATATACAAATTGATACAGACTGTCGCCTAATTCTGAGATCGTGAGTGAACCGTCTTTCATCAGTGATTCTCCGGTTAAAGAACCGTTCTCGAATTGTTTTATCATACTGCCAAGCATACTGAATGTACCTGCGATGGTTGATTCCGTGGAATTATATGTGTATGTTCCTACAAATTGATTGTTTTGACTTGTGTATGAATTGTAATTTATTTGCCAATTTTCAGTGCGTGCTGTATCTGTCATAATTGTAATGTTGCAATTCTTCGCATTGCCGGGGTTAAAAACAATGTTGGCAGCTACAAAAATTGGTTTAGAGTCGGGGATAGGTGTTCCGTCGCCTGTAATTTCAACTTTGCTTATTTCCCAAGCATCTGCTGCTGTAGAGGTCGTTTTGTAGCGAAATCCTATTCTTACCGATGTTTTTCCGCTTCCGACAAAATTATTCAAATTAATACTGCCGGATGAAACAAAATTCCATGTACCGGCGGTTGGGAATGTTGGGATAGTTAGTTGTGTCCAGTCGTCAATATTAAAAGTATCACCTGTTTTTGTCGAAATCCATACAGTAAACTCTTCAGAAACATTACCATTCTGAAATTTTGCGGCGTGGTCGAATGTCAGACTTGCATTTGTGGCTGAACTTAAATCAAAGGCTTTCGAAATAAGCCATGCTTCCGATGCTTGCGAACCGTCAACTCCTGCATTTGCTTTCATAAAACCATCAATTTTGTACACATCATGTTTCCAAACATAATCTGTTCCGGTAGGAATAAGAATATTATGTATGGCAAATTGTCCCGAATCACTATCGAATGTTTCCAAAAACATTGTGTTTTGAGCGGTCAATGTCAACAAGTTGGCTAAAATAACAATTGCTAAAAGATATTTTTTCATTGTTTATAGTATTATTTTTGTAGTTTGATTGCCAGTTTTTACAATATAAATCCCTGCTTGTGAGATGGTTATTTCATGGCGACTACTGCTTGTTGTCGCTTTATAAATACACCGACCAATGGTGTTATATATGCTGATATCGGAATGACACTTTTCTATGATAATTTTACCGTTGTGTGTGTATATGCTTGGAGCATACATCAATTCGCCTATTCCTGTTTGTTCGTTTATAATAGTATGATTTGTTCCGTTTTCAGTATGGCAGGGAATCTCTATATTTGAGCAAATTCCTTGATGACGAAATCCTTCTTTGTCGGTTACATCAAAAGTAACATTGTATAAATTATCTCTAATCCATGTAATTGTAACAGAGCCAACTGACAGAAACGATTGAAGTGAGTTCGGGTTGTTGTAAACAATCCAAGAGCTATCGTCGCCAAGCCCACCTATTTTATCGTTTCCAATAGTTTTTGTGTAAGTTCCAACAAACGAGTTTGCATTTTTTGCATAAATGTCGAATGTGGCAAATGCTCCGCGACCGCCTTCGAAAGTATCCCATGTTTCATCAAGTTGCAGAGTATTAGATGCCAATTGAATAAAGAAACAATGATTGGTAGAGTAGGAAGTACCATAATAAATAGCACGTCCTTTTGTCAGTTCATATTCATCATCAAGATTGACAGTCCCGTCTGCATCATCTTCACCTGTACCGGTAGTTACAACGGTAACGGACAGAAAACGCAATTGAGCTGCTTTAGTGTTTTCACTGCCATTTACAGCCTTGTCGCTTAATGTAAAGGTAATAGAGTTTGCATAACCTGCCCAACTTGCCGATGTTTGCGGTTCAATGGTAACTATTCCTGTGTTTACGGTTAAATCCGGCAAACGTTTTAGCCCTTCTGTTGAAATGTTGAAAATTATACTTTTGATATGAGCTGTATCAGCAGTTGCTATGGTTAATGTTCCGCCTGCATAAACACATAAATCTCCGTAAGTAGAATTATAGGTTACCGCATTACCGTAGGTACCTTTTGTGCCGCTTAACGACAGCTCGTCTGTTATAATGGAACTTGTCTGATACTCGGACATCGTCAGTACAATAGTGCGTGCAGTGACAAATGTCGAAAAAAGGAGTGTAATAAAGAACGGTATAATTTTTTTCATGTTAAAAGATTATTTTGTTATTTGAAACAAAGATACAAAAAACACTGCAAAAGATGCAGTGTTTTTGTTTTATTAGGCAATGGAATTAAATTACAAAACAACTTTTGCTGTTTTATTGCCTGCGCGTACAATTACCATTTGACCTGCACTAATGCTGCTAATGGCTGTTTCTACGCTTTTAGCGGTAGTGCTGTATATTTCCTGACCAGCCATATTGTAAACGACAATTTTTTGTCCGGCTTCAGATGGAATAATAATGTTGCCGTTCTTTGTATAAACGTTCAGATTAGCTTCAATGTTTTCTACACCAACAAATTCGCCTTCTGCTATGTTGACAGCTCCGGTGTAAGTAACATTTATAGTCGTACCGTCACTTGCTAATGCATTTATCACAATAGTGTAAGTAGTACCGGTTTTTGTTATGGTGACAGTTCCTGATGTCATATCCCAATAATCGTCATCGCCTTCACCGAAAGCCCAGCAACCAATAGGATAAGATTCTTCATCAAGATCACCAATGTAAGCAGAACCTACCGTTAATCCGTCATTTATATTATAAACGCCGGTAGGAAGAACGTTGCCCAATCCTGTACCGGCAGCAACCAACAAATCTAATTGTGTATAAATATCGCTGCTTGCATCATTGTACAAATAAATGGTAATGTCTTCTGTATTAGTGCTGAGATAATCATAATAATTGTAGGCTTCTGCAATGGTAAATGTATAATTATAACTTGTTGCTCCTCCTGTGCCTGTCCCGCTTTCGCCATTGATTTGAGTTATATAGCCGTAGGACATTTCTATTTTGTTGGTGTAAGTAGGATAAGCAGTTAAAGACAACGCATCGTAGCGTTGTAAAAAACCGTAGATTGTAATACTGTCACCAACTTTAATTTTGTTGGCATCGGTAAATTTAGCACTGTCTAAATCGAAAGTACGCCATGCGTAAAGCATATCGGTACCGTCTTCAATCACGACATCGGCATTGCCATAGGTGGTATCGATATTTACATAAACAACTTTACCGGACGCTGAGTAGCGTTCTGTTGTTTGTGCTCCGTTTTCGAGTGATGCCGCTGCGGTGAGTGCATCAGAGATGCTTGTTGCATTAACAAACGTTGTTGTTGTAAATAATGCAATTGCCGTTAAAAAAGTAATTTTTTCATTAAACTAAAAGATTTTAAATAAGTGAATGGTTTTAAATTAAAGAACTCCGCTTCTAAGGAGCGGAGTTCTAAATAGTTATGGTTTTTTATATCTGATAATAATTACAAAACGATTTTGCATTTTTCGTTACCTGCGCGAACAACGTAAACGCCTTTGCTCAGATTGTCTAATTGAACTTGACCGTTAACCAATTCTTGCATCATGATGCGAGCTCCGGTTGCAGAGTAGATTTCAATCATTGTACCATCGGCAACGCCTTCTACCATTAAAGTTCTGTTGGCTACAAACATACTCATGTTGTTGGCTTTGGTGTTGTTTACACCCGATTCACCTTGGATGTTAATTGCGATAGCAGCACATGTTGCAGCATAACTACTTTCGTTTATAGCTTTGAAAAATTTAGTTCCTGTTGGCATCGTGGCTGTAAATGTACTACCATCTTCTACCAATGTAACAACAGTTAAATTAGTTGCTGTAGCACCGGCATATACGCTCAGGTTTTGATAACTACCAATTTTTGTAATAACTACTGATGTTAGATTTAGTTCAGCTGCATTAGCGATATAACCCGCAGCACGTGTGTCTGTTAATTTTGAAAATTGTAAACAAGAATCACCGCTTACTTGACCTTTAACAAGATTTACCAAATTAAAGTTTTGCCCGCCAAAAGTGTAAGAAGCAGGACAATTAGCATAAGCTGTTCCCCATGTAATAGAACTTTCATTAATAGTAATGGTTGTTGCCGAAACAAACAATGTAGCACATAAAGCGGCTACTAAAAAAGTAATTTTTCTCATAATAAATAAGGTTTTAGAGAGTGAATAAATAATGTTTTTTGAGTTTTGAAATCAAAACTACCCACAAATGTAGAGGTTATTTTTTTAATAAAAAAATTTTTACCTGAAATAATTTATTAAAGCGTTCGTCTTTGTATTTTTTTAATATTCAATATCTTATATTGTTACATTTTGGAAGTGATTAACCATGGTTTTACAATAGGGAGCTTCTACACGTACATAGTTTTCTGTAAAACCGCTCATTTGGTCGTTTTTGCGTGCTGCTTCCCACAATACAGTGCCTGTTTTTCCTTTTTGACTGTCGTAAAAACTCTTCAATTTTTTTGTAGAAAGTTCATGTAGCAGGTCGCTGCGGCGTTTCCGCTCGGTTTGTGGCACAATATAAGGAATTTCAAGTGCTTTGGTTCCGGCACGTTCCGAATAGGTGAACACGTGTAACTGTGAAATGTCTAAATTGGTAAGAAAATTCAGTGTATCTTCAAAATATTCAAGCGTTTCGCCACGGGTTCCTACCATTACATCTACGCCAATGAAAGCATTAGGCATAAGTGTTTTGATACGAATGACCTTTTCGGCAAACAATTCACGTGTGTATCGGCGTTTCATTAATTTTAAAACGGCATTGCAACCCGATTGCAGAGGCAGGTGAAAGTGTGGCGTAAAATGTTTGGATTGGGCTACAAAATCAATGATTTCGTCGGTTAATAAATCGGGTTCAATGGAGGAAATTCGATAGCGAATATCAGCATCGATATTATCTAAAGATTTTATCAAGTCGAAAAATGTTTCGTTGGTTGAGCGTCCAAAGTCGCCAATGTTTACTCCTGATAGTACAATCTCTTTTGCTCCTTCTGCAATTGCTTTTTTTGCTGCTTGTGTAGTTTCCGCAACAGAAGCATTGCGACTTCGTCCGCGTGCAAATGGTATGGTGCAATATGAACAATAATAATTACAACCGTCTTGAACTTTTAGAAAAAATCGTGTGCGGTCGTCGGCAGAGCAGGCCGGATGATACTCACGTATGTTTGCGATTGGTGTTGTTATTGATATTTTTGAAATATGTTCGCAGTATTGATTTGATAGATATTCAAATAGAGAAAATTTTTCTTTGGCTCCAAGTACCATGCTAACTCCTTCTATTTCAGTTATTTTCTTTGGCTGTAGTTGCGCATAGCATCCGGTAACTACAATAAAAGCCGTAGGATGTTTGTGAATTGCTTTTCTGATAGCTTGTCGGCATTTTTTGTCGGCTGTGTCGGTTACGGAACAGGTGTTGATAATGCAAATATCTGCTATTTCTCCGGCTTTTACTTTCTTCAGCCCTTTTGCTATGAGAGATTTTAGAAGGTATGAAGTTTCTGCGAAGTTAAGTTTGCAACCTAAAGTGTAGGTGGCAACTGTTTTTCCTTGTAATATGTTAGTGTTCATAGTAACGTTTTGAGCTACAAATATACTATAATTTGTTGTGATAAGGGTTAAGCACGCTTAAATAATTATGAGCGATGTCAATTCCTACAAGCAATAAAAAATGATGTTTTTAATGCGTTATAAAAATCTTTTGTTTTCTATTCTTTTTATTGTACATTTGTGGGCGCATAAGCATAGGAGAAAATTTTTATGAAACGGCATATTTTTCATAGTTTGTTGGGATGTTTGTTTGCACTTATTTTGGTAAGTGTCTTTGTAACAGCACCGCTATGTGCCGACAATATGAAGGTTGCACGATTTGTCGAAGAAGGGGAATTTTTGGACAATACAATGTCTTGTTTTAATGCCATTCCTATACCTGCAACAATGTGCGAACTTCCTTCTCCTGTGGTTAGTGTGGCATCGCGCATTACGGGCAATCCATTTTCGTTTTCGCCGTGTTGCTTTTTTCAGCATACCACTTCGCTTCAAAAGCAGCGATGGAATATTTGCCGTAAGTCTCTTAATGTTATAGCTTTCAACAATGTGCAGGCAGATTATTACATCTTCGCCTTGCACCGTATTCGAATTTAGCCTTTTGTTTATACTTTTTTCAGATGTCATGTTTTGTAAACGTGACGTCATTGTCATATTATGTAATTAAACAAAAACTAAATTTTAGAATAAAATGAAATCGAATATATCAGAAAATCTGCTTGTTGGAGCAGAACATTTAGTGTCTAAACAAAAAAATTATCAAGATTATCTTATAGGATTAAGTGCTTTATTAGTGGCAGTTGCACTGTCTGTTCTTTTGGTTAAAATAGATTTTGGTAAAGACTCTCCTGTGTTTTTTACGTTGTGGTTAGTGGTTGCAGTTGCTCTTGGTACCGCTATCTTTAAAATTAGCAGAGCACAAAGTATTTATACTATGAAGGATACTAAAGAGCCTTTAAATCAATATGTGCTTTATTTTGACGGATTGAGCCCTGAAGATTTAATTACTATTCTTCAATCTTCTAATTATGATAGATTAAAAAAATATTTTCGTAACGAAGAGAAAGGGCTAAAAGTAGAATTGGCAACTTCTGCCGATAATTTATTTGCACGATGTTTGGTATATAAATTTATTCCTTACAGTTATGAAGTTGTTTCCGAGGTAATAACATTGTCGTCTGTTTCTGCTTTTAAAACGACTTTTGGTATAAAATAGCTTGGTGGCATAAAAAAAGCGAGAAAAAAATTCTCGCTTTTTTTGTTGAAATATTAAATCATTAGATTTTTTTGCCGTGTTCCAAAAGTAATGTGCGTGTTGGTTGGTCGCATACTTCACTTGGACCGTAATATTGTATTGGTCCAGGATAAACGTAGCTGGCGTCTTCGTTTGCCCATTCGATGCGATGTGCTTCAAAATATTTGAATGGAGCACCGTCTAAACGAACCAATGCTTTTTGTATAACCGGTTTCATAACGCCGTTGCGTCTTTCCATATTCATCATCATGGTAATGGGCACACCTCCGGCAATCCATTTTTCGGCAGGTTCGGTAAGGTTACGAACCGACGACATATAACCGGTTTTGCCTTCTGCAATCAATACGGAAGCAGTGTATCCCAAAGAATAGCAATAGTCGGCATCAAAATTGGAAGGTACTGCACAACGTCCTTCATAACCGAAGAAGTGATGAATAGCAGAAAATTTTCCTTTATAGGAACCTTGAGCTTTCATTGCCGCCAATCTTTTGGCAACCATCTCAATCAGCATTTTTTCGGTTTCGATTAAAGAAACCTGAACATTTCCATGAGGGTCGCGGTCTAATGTTAATTGTTTGGCAATGCCTTTCGGTAGGTCGGAGTACACTAATCGACTGTCATTGGAAAGTTTTGCTTTTACATATTGACGCTTTTCGTCGTCGGTGTTCAAAGAATTAAATTCATCGTTGTTAGCCAATAAGTCGTTCAATTCGGCAATGAGTTTTTTCATGGCAGGAATAAATTCTATTAAACCTTCAGGAATCAAAATTGTACCGAAGTTCAATCCATGTTCAGCTCTGTTGACAATGACCTTAATAATATCATCTACAATATCGTTCAGGGTCATATTTTTTGCCTCTACTTCTTCTGATACGATACAAATATTTGGTTGGCTTTGCAATGCACATTCTAAGGTAATATGCGAAGCAGAACGTCCCATCAGACGAATGAAGTGCCAATATTTTTTGGCAGAATTGGCATCGCGTTGAATATTTCCGATAAGTTCGGAATAAACTTTACATGCCGTGTCGAATCCGAAAGAAGTTTCAATCATATCGTTTTTTAAGTCGCCGTCAATCGTTTTCGGGCAACCAATTACCTGAATCCCTGATTTTTTTCTTTTGTAGTATTCTGCCAATACGCATGCGTTTGTGTTGGAGTCGTCGCCTCCAATAATAACGATAGCTTTTATTCCCAACTCTTTGCAGATTTTTTCTCCTGCTTCAAATTGACTTTCTTCTTCCAATTTTGTACGTCCTGAACCGATAATGTCAAATCCGCCCGTATTACGATATTCATTAATAATATCAGAAGTTAATTCAATGTATTTGTGGTCTGTCAGACCGCTTGGACCTCCAAGAAAACCATACAATTTATTATCAGGATTTAATTTTTTAAGACCGTCGAATAATCCGGAAATAACATTATGTCCGCCGGGAGCTTGTCCGCCCGACAGAATAACACCAACAGCCATGGTTGGGTAGCTTTTAGAAGCCCCTTCCGTAAATTTAATGATTGGCATTCCGTAAGTATTTGGAAATAATGCCTTAATTTCTTCCTGATTGGCTACCGATTGAGTAGCAGAACCTTCGTTCATGGCGATACTGCTTTTGAAAACGGCAGGAAGTTTGGGCTGATACGTTGCCCTTGCAATTTGTAATGGACTTTTTTTCATTGAAAATAAGTATTTTAAAGTAATAAATTAAATAAACAATGCTAACAATTTAACGACAAGTACCAACAAAACCATCGCAATCGGATAAGCGGTAGCGTAGGCAATTTGTGGGGCATTTGATTTTGTCATTGGCGAAATGGCTGCCAAACCAGGTGTACTTGTCATTCCACCGGCCAACGCACCAAGTAAAATAAGTATGTTACTTTTATATACTCCTCGTGCGAAAACTGTGGTTAAAATCATGGGTAGTAACGTAATTATACCTCCAACAATAAATAGTTTATAACCATATTGCATATAAGTATCTACTAACGTTGCACCGGCGTTTGTGCCAACAACTGCAAGAAAAAAGATTAAACCAATTTCGCGTAACAACAAGTTTGATGAACTTGACATTGTCCACAGTATTGGTCCTGTTTTACCTATGCGACTTAGAATCAGTGCAACTAATAGAACGCCGCCGGTTAAGCCTAAAAATGTGAATTTACCAATGAGTACACCCAAAATAATTCCTAATGCAATAGGAAGAATATCGGTATCTGAAAGTCGTTTGTCGTCGTTGCCAAATAGTTTTGAAACTTGTTCCATATTGTCTTTGCTACATGCTACCATCAGTTTGTCGCCAAAATGTACTTTCGAATAAGACATTGGAGTAATGTCGATGCCACTTCTGCGAATTCGTGTGATGGTGGCACCATAATTGGCTTGTAAATTGAGTTCTGCCAATGTTTTATTGACAACATTTTTATTGGTAACTAAAAGCCCGCGTACATCGAATTTATTGCTTAATGGCAATTCTTTGTCAGATATTTCTCCAAGTAACATTTCTACTTTTTTAATGGAGTCTTCTGTTCCAACGACACGTACCAAATCGCCTTTATGCAGAACGGTATTGGAGGTTGGGGTAATGGCGACATTATTATGCATGACACGCGAAATAACAGCTCCTGTCATACTGTGGAAATGTATAAATGTTAATGTTTTACCTTCAATATTTTGGTTGTTGATTTCAAAGTTTTTGGCAATCATTAATGGGTATTCTGATTTTACATTTTCTTCCCATTTGTTTTCTTCCGATTTTAAATCTACGCGCATAATTTGTGGCAACAATCGTAGAAATAAGATAACGCCGATAACTCCAAA
Organism: Paludibacteraceae bacterium; assembly: GCA_028694215.1. Taxonomy (GTDB): domain Bacteria; phylum Bacteroidota; class Bacteroidia; order Bacteroidales; family Paludibacteraceae; genus DUQS01. The sequence continues at coordinate 15,002 of JAQUTW010000004.1, forward strand.
AGGATAGGCGATGCCATAACCAATAGATGAAGCAGAACCGAATTGTTCGGTAGCTGATGCCAAACCCGGTGTACTGGTTAACGCTCCTGTCAACAGACCGGCAATAATGGGAATGTCCAAATCAAAAATATATTTGCATGCAATGGCAATTGCTCCGGCTACAAAAATCAGAATGGCAGCCAAAGAAGCTAATTTTATACCATTTTTTTTTAGCGAATCGAAAAAACCGGGACCGGCTTGAATACCAATGGTAAAAATAAAAAGAACAAGACCAATGTCTTGAATGATAGGATCTATTTTAATTCCGAAATGTCCGAATATTAATGCTACAAAAATGACGGCTGAAATATCTAAAGAAACACCTTTTATCTTTATTCTTCCAATAATATAGCCGATAACGATAATGGCAAAAAGGGCGAAATATCCACTATGACAAAGAGTTACGAGTTCTTCCATTTTTGTTGTGTTTTGACCTGCAAAAGTAGTGATAAAAAATCACTGTTGCAAAAAAAATGCAGGGAAGTTAAAACATTAAAAATCGTACTTTTTGGACATTTGGATAGAAACGTTATTTGTGTATTCTGAATTTCATTTTTTTTTGTTACTTTTGTCTTCTAAATACAACTCTGATTTTAAAAGACTATGGAAACAGTAAATTGCTTGATTATTGGCTCAGGTCCTGCCGGTTTTACTGCCGCTATTTATGCCGGACGTGCAAATTTGTCCCCTGTTTTATACGAAGGCATTCAGCCGGGCGGTCAGTTGATAACTACCACGGAAATAGAGAATTTTCCGGGTTATCCTGAAGGAATTGACGGAAATATGATGATGGACGATTTTCGTCGACAAGCAATGCGTTTTGGGGCAGACGTTCGTTCCGGTATGGTAACAGCTGTCGATTTTGAGCATTATCCTTATAAAGTTGAAATAGATAAAGAGAAATATATTGTTGCAAAAACAATCATAATTTCTACAGGAGCATCGGCTCAATATCTTGGTCTGCCCGATGAAAAAAAATATGCAGGGAAAGGCGTTTCTGCTTGTGCCACTTGTGATGGATTCTTTTATCGTAAAAAACGGGTGGCGGTTGTTGGTGGTGGCGATACTGCTTGCGAAGAAGCTGTTTACCTTTCAGGGTTGGTCGAAAAAGTCTATTTGATTGTACGCAAACCTTTTTTACGGGCATCAAAAATTATGCAGGAACGTGTATTTGCTACACCAAACATAGAAATTTTATTTGAACATCAAACGTTAGGACTTTTTGGTGAAGAATTTGTAGAAGGCGCCACTTTGGTAAAACGCAAGGGAGAAACAGATGAAACACAAGTTAAAATAGCTATTAACGGATTTTTTCTTGCCATTGGTCATCATCCTAACTCAGATATTTTTAAACCTTATTTGGAAACCGATGAAATCGGTTATATTAAAACCTTGCCGGATAGCCCTTTGACAAAAATAGCAGGAGTTTTTGCTGCCGGAGATGTTGCCGATCCACATTATCGTCAGGCTATAACGGCAGCTGCCAGTGGATGTAAAGCGGCTATTGAAGCAGAACGGTTTTTAAAAACAAAATAATATGTTGTCAAAAATAATTTCGGAAAAGAATATTGATGAGGTTCGTCATCTGTTGAATAATGCCGAGAATGTGGCTATTGTAACGCATATTTCGCCTGATGGTGATGCAGTGGGATCTTCAGTTGCTTTAGCACATTTTCTAATAAGTATGAAGAAAAAGCCTATAGTTATTGTACCAAATTGTTTCCCTGTTTTTTTTAATTGGCTTTCGGGAACGCAAGATATTATTGTATATGAAGATCATCACGAAGAGACAAAAAAAGCTATAGCGGACGCGCAACTTATTTTTTGTCTGGATTTTAATTCTATAGATAGGATAGACGGCATTGCACCCTATGTACGGCAATCCGAAGCTAAAAAAATATTGGTTGATCACCATGTCAATCCTGCCGAATTTTGTGATGTTGTTATTTCGCATCCTTCTATTTCATCAACTTCGGAACTGATTTTTAGACTGATTTGTCGTTTAGGTTGCTTCCCGAATATCACAAAAGAATGTGCAGAAGCTATTTATATGGGAATGATGACTGATACAGGTAATTTCTCATATAATTCTATGCAACCTGAAATTTATCAGATTATTTCCGAATTATTAATGAAAGGAATTGATAAAGATGCCATTTACCGCTGTATTTATAATACATATTCTGTCAATCGTATGCGGCTGATGGGGTATTGCCTGAATCGTAAAATGAAAATTTACCCTGAACAGAAAACCGCCGTTATTGCTTTGACGTTGGAAGAACAGCAGCGTTTTGATTGTCAGGTCGGTGATACCGATGGATTCGTCAATTTGCCTTTGTCGATAGAAGGTGTTGATGTTTCCGTATTGGTGCGTGAGGATATAAAAAAGATAAAACTCTCTTTTCGCTCACAAGGAACATTTCCTGTCAACAAAATGGCGGCAATGTTTCGTGGTGGTGGGCATTTGAATGCTGCCGGTGGCGAAAGCTATCAACCTATGCGTAAGACACTTTGGAAATTGGAAAATATGATTAAAAACAGAAGAGATTTTGAACAGACAACAGAAGAACAAATATGAAATATGTTATAATTCTTGGCGATGGAATGGCTGATGAGCCTATTGTTGAATTAGGATGGAAAACGCCATTACAAATGGCAAATAAGCCGACAATTGACCGGTTGACTAAAATGGGTCGCAGCGGTTTGTTGCATACTGTCCCTGACGGATTTCACCCGGGAAGCGAAATAGCCAACCTGTCTGTTTTGGGTTATGATGTTCCAACGGTATTTGAAGGACGTGGAACATTGGAGGCCGCCAGCATGGGAGTTTCTGTAAATGAAGGCGAAATGGTCGCTCGCTGTAATTTAATTTGTGTTGAAAACGGCAAAATCAAGAACCATTCGGCGGGTCATATCTCCAATGAAGAAGCGGCAGAGCTCATCACTTTCTTACAAACAGAATTGGGAAATGATAGTGTGCATTTTTACCATGGAGTATCTTATCGCCATTTGGTAAAAATAGTAGGAGGCGATAAACGTGTTATTTGCACACCTCCTCATGATGTTCCGGGTACGCCGTTTGTCGATGTTATGGTAAAAGCCATTGTTCCGGAAGCACAAAAAACAGCTGATTTACTGAATAATTTGATTGTACGTTCGCAGGAATTACTGAAAAATCATCCTGTTAATATAAAACGAATGGCAGCAGGAAAAGATCCTGCAAATAGCGTATGGTTCTGGTCGCCGGGGTATAAATCGGCAATGCGTCCGTTCTCCGAAATGTTTGGCGTAAAAAAAGGTTCTGTAATTTCGGCTGTCGATTTGATAAAAGGAATTGGCATTACCGCCGGTTTGAAATCTATTAATGTCGAAGGCGCAACAGGTTTGTTTGATACCAATTATGAAGGAAAAGCACAAGCGGCCATAGAAGCGTTGAAAACGGATGATTTTGTGTTTGTGCATGTCGAAGCAAGTGATGAAGCGGGTCATGAAGGAAATGTGGACTTGAAAATAAAAACAATTGAATATTTGTCGGAACGGCTCGCAAAACCTATTTTAGAGGCGACTGAAAAAATGTCGGAACCGGTTACAATTGCTGTTTTACCGGATCATCCGACACCGTGTCGTTTGCGAACACATACGGCAAATGCTATTCCGTTTACCATTTATAATCCCACGGGTACTGGAGATTCGGTGCAAGTATTTGATGAGTTTTCTGCACAAAAAGGAGTTTTTGGTACACTTTCAGGAGACGAGTTTATGAAATTATTAATGAATAACAAGTAATACAAAAAAAATATGGAACTTTCAGAACAAGAACAATTTAGACGTCAAAGTTTACAAACAATGCGTGATATGGGTCTCAATCCGTATCCGGCAGCAATGTATCCGACAGATGCTTTCTCGACAGAGATAAAAGATAATTTTAAAGACGATGAAGAACCAAAACGTGTGGTTTGTGTTGCGGGACGTATTATGAGTCGTCGTATTATGGGCAAAGCTTCATTTGTTGAACTTCAAGATTCAAAAGGACGTATACAGGTATATGTGTCACGTGATGATATTTCAACAGAAGCGCAACCGGAAATGTACAACATCGTTTTCAAAAAATTACTTGATATTGGCGATTTCATCGGTATAAAAGGTTTTGTATTTCGCACACAAATGGGTGAAATAAGCATACATTGTCAGGAGTTGACAGTCTTGAGTAAATCTTTACGTCCGTTACCTGTTGTAAAATATAAAGACGGAGTGGCTTACGATAAATTTGATGATCCTGAGTTGCGCGCTCGTCAGCGCTATGTCGATTTAGTAGTTAACGACGGTGTAAAAGAGACCTTTTTGAAGCGTGCCACCATTTTGCGTACATTGCGTACAGTGCTTGACGAAGCGGGTTATACGGAAGTAGAAACACCTTCGTTGCAAAATATTGCAGGTGGAGCAAGTGCGCGTCCGTTTATTACGCATTTCAATGCTTTGGATACCGATATGTATTTGCGCATTGCGACGGAATTATATTTGAAACGTCTTATTGTTGGCGGATTTGAAGGAGTTTATGAAATAGGTAAAAATTTCCGTAACGAAGGTATGGATAAAAATCATAATCCGGAATTTACATGTATGGAATTATATGTACAGTATAAGGATTATAATTGGATGATGGATTTTACAGAGAAGCTTCTGGAACGCATCTGTATTTCGGTAAATGGTTGCAGCGAGAGCTTCATTGATGGCCAAACTATCTCATTCAAAGCGCCTTATCGCCGTTTACCGATTCTCGATGCCATAAAAGAAAAAACAGGTTACGATTTGAACGATAAATCGGAAGATGAAATTCGCACAGTTTGCAAAGAGTTGAAAATGGAGATTGACGATACGATGGGCAAAGGTAAACTGATTGATGAAATTTTTGGCGAGTTTTGCGAAGGTACATTTATTCAACCGACTTTTATTACCGATTATCCTGTCGAAATGTCGCCGTTGACCAAGATGCACCGTACTAAAAAAGGTCTGACGGAACGTTTTGAGTTAATAGTTAATGGTAAGGAATTGGCTAATGCTTATAGCGAGTTGAACGACCCGATAGATCAGGAAGAACGTTTCAAAGAGCAGATGCGTTTAGCCGACAAAGGCGATGATGAAGCGATGATTATTGATCAGGACTTTTTACGGGCTTTACAATACGGTATGCCGCCAACATCTGGCATTGGTATCGGTATTGACCGTTTGGCAATGTTTATGACCGGACAAACTACCATACAGGAAGTGTTGTTGTTCCCACAAATGAAACCAGAAAAAGTGCAGGTAAAAGATTCTGTCGAAAAATACACGGCAATAGGTGTGCCCGAAGAATGGGTAGAACCATTACAGAAACTTGGTTTTGATATGGTTGACAAATTGGAAGGGCAGAATCCTAATAAGTTACATCAAGATTTGTGCGGCTACAACAAGAAAAATAAACTTGGTTTGGCAAATCCCGCCAAAGAATTAGTAGAAAAATGGATAGGTCCATTGTGGGAATAAAAAAGAAGCAATGTTACTAATAGCCCTTTAATGCGTTTTGATATCAAAACTTTGGTTGGGCACATTCCTGTTTAGGAAAGGTTTACCTAAAAATGTATCCCGTATTAAGAAGTTCTGTGCTACTAATAGATTAGTGTTTTATTTATACCGTATTAGGAGTAAAAATAATAAAAATAAAACATATCATTCTCAGTTGGATTTATCAAACTGTGTAGTTAAAGAGTTTTTTATTTTTGATAGTTTCGGATTTTTATTTTACCGCTTTAAAGCTCATATCAAGGCTTTTGACGGAGTGGGTGAGTGCACCTACGGAAATAAAGTCCACACCACATTCGGCATATTGACGCAGTGTGTCAAACGTGATTCCACCAGATGATTCTGTTTCATATTTTCCGTCAATCATTTCTACGGCTTTTTTTGTGTCGACAGGTGTAAAATTGTCGAGCATAATTCTGTTAACGCCTCCAACTGCCATTACTTGGCATATTTCGTCAAAATTGCGTACTTCTATTTCTATTTTCAGATTTTTGCCTTTTGATTTACAATACTCTTTTGCGCGTGTGATGGCTTTCTCTATTCCGCCTGCAAAATCTATGTGGTTGTCTTTGAGCAATATCATGTCGTACAATCCTATGCGGTGATTGCAGCCTCCGCCTATCTTTACAGCTTCTTTTTCGAGCAAACGCAGTCCAGGAGTGGTTTTTCGTGTGTCGAGCACACGTGTATGTGTTCCTTCAAGTTGTTTTATATATTCGGCGGTGCGTGTGGCAATGCCGCTCATACGCTGCATCACATTGAGCATTAAGCGTTCTGTCTGTAATAACGATTGTACGCGTCCTTCAACTATAAATGCAATATCACCGATTTTTATACGGTCGCCATCGTGCAGAAACTGTGTCATTTTCAGCTCGGGGTCGAACGCATGAAAAATACGTTTGGCAATTTCCACTCCGGCTAAAACACCATTTTCTTTAATAATGAGTTGCGATTTTCCCATTGCGTCGGCAGGAATGCACGACAGGGTAGTGTGGTCTCCGTCGCCGATGTCTTCGGCAAACCAAAGTTTAATGAGCGCGTCAAGATTGTCAATCATCTGCGTTTTCTATTCGTAATTGTTGAATTAAATTATTTTTGATAAGTAACGACACACGATAATGACCGTTGGTCGTTTCCAAATCACCTATCATAAATTGTGATTTTTCTTTGGCGCCTTTATGCATCATCACAAATTTTAATGGCGGATTCTTTTTGAAGAAATTGCTTAAGATAGTTTTTGTCTGTTGCTTATTGAAGACATTATCTGTGTTTTGGATAGTCAGTTCTACGTTGTTGTTCAGATGTATGGCTATGCCTTCACTATAACCACTATTAAATGCGGCTGTAACGTCATCTGCAACATTGGTCTGTGAGAATACCAATTGCGAAACGACGGTAAAGATGGCTGTTAAAAGCAAACACAATTTTCTTTTTTTCATAGCTTGCTTATATTGTTATTGAAAAAACATATCAAATTTCATACCAAAGTCGTATTTTCAAAATAATTTTATGGCATAATTTGTATTCTCGGGCAAAGATAGTGATTTTTTATGATGTGGCGATATTATTGATACAGCTTTTTAGTTAAAAGCTGAAAATAAAAAAGTTGACAAATTTAATTTGTCAACTTTTTGTGGTGCCACCAGCACTAATCCGTTAAATGCCATTTATTGTAATTTGTTGTCATACAGTCTTTTTGACAATTCCCGATACACACTAAAATGCCATATAATCGTAGGTAGTTCAACGATTTTAGTCCGTGTTTTAGTCCGTGCCACTTATCCGTTGAATTTGTCCATTTCTGAACGTTTGAACTCATCGACAATTGCTATGTAAGGTTTCATCGCCTCGTAGTTCTTATGTCCAGTCCAACGCATAACGACTTCCGCCGGAATGCCAAGACGTAGTGCGTTCACCACGAAAGTTCTTCGTGCGGCGTGTGTCGAAAGAAGTTCGTATTTCATCAATGTTTCCTCGTGCCTTTTGTTGCCGATGTAGTAAACTCTTTTTATTGGAGTGTCGAAGCAGCAGTACTCGCCTATCTCTTTTATGAACACGTTCATCTTTTGGTTAGTAGGCACAGGAAGGCATTTGTTGTTCTTGAAGTCGCAGTCCTTGTATTTTTCAAGTATAGCCTTTGAGTATTTGTTCAGCTCGATTCTTAAATCATCGCTCGTCTTTTGTGTTACTATTTCGATGTAGCCGTCGTGAACGTCTTGCCGTTGCAGTTTAACAACGTCAGAATAGCGAAGCGAAGTGAAGCAGCAGAAGCAGAACACGTCCCTCGCCCTGTCAAGGTAAGGGCTTGGCATTTCCGTATTGTACATCATTTGCAGTTCGTCCCATGTAAGGTAAACGATTGCATCGTGTATGTCAGTTCCTTTGAGTTTCGCAGAAAACAGTTCTATTGCTTTTCCGTTGTAGTAACCGTTTTTTCTTGCCCAGCGCATAAACCACTTGAAGTAGTAGATGTATTTCCGTGTGCTTGAATTTTCGTAACCTCCCTGAATGAAATAGTTTGTCGCACGATTGAAGAAAGCAACGTCAATATCGTTAATATCCATATCGTGTTCAACGATGTTTTCAAGATGCTTTCGCAACGACTTGAATTTTTTGATTGTACCGGCAGACCACGAGGAAGAAATGCTTTCAGAATCAATGAAGTTGTCGAAAAGTTCAAACATAGAGTTGTGGCACTTGTCCTCTTTTGATTTCCCAAGCGCAAGTTCCATTTCGTTTTTTAGTTGGAATTTGTCAGGTATGTTTCCAGCCAACTCGTATCTGTTGAATATTTCGTCAGCAGTTGATTCGTATGCTGCAATTTCTCTGTTTATTTCACTTGCCGATATGTTATAATGAAACGTGTTGTTCTTGCATCGCATCGTTTCGTAACTCCATTTGCTTTTTTCTACTTTATACTGAATGAACAACGATACGATGTTTTGATTCCAGCGTATTCGGAATCTGATTCCGTATTGTTCCGGCAATATGTTGTATTTGCGCTTCACTTGTTTACTGATGATTGAAACATTCCGCCTTTTCCGAGTATTATGTAGTTCGCTGAAATTCCGTAGCTTTCGCATATCCACTTAATCCATTCGGGTTTAAGTGTGCGTGTGTCAGGCTCTTTCCTTATCAGCAGGAAATTCCGTCTGTCTATTCCGAACTCCCTTGTGAACGTCTGAACGCCTCGTATCTTTTTTGATGACACGAGAATCTCGAGCGCTTCAAAGAAACGTTTCGTTATGTACATTCCATCGTCAGAAACCATTGTTGCCAAGTATATAGTTAAGTTCCGATAAGTATTCTGTTACGTCCGATAAGTCATCTCCGGCTACCGTCTTTTTGTCGAGTTCAAGTTGTGCCGCAAGATGTTCCTGCTTTACCATATCAACGTCGAGTTCCTTATTGACGTATGATTTGTAGATGTTGATGATATTCGTGTACTGCTGTCGTGTCATATCAGTTTGTGAAGTGCTGCTGATAGTTGTTCTGAATATTTGTATATGTCGTCAATGGATTCGATTTGTGTCCAATCGTATTGACCGTCTTGAAAAGCTATTCTTTTGCTGTATTGCTTTAATGATAACCTGCAAATCCATTTCCAACGGTTATCATCAATGTATATAAGAAAGTATGCCTTGAAATCCTTGTATGTTATCCGTGAAACGTCAATGTCCTTGCGAAGAATGTTTTTGACTATCAGAAACGCATCGATTTCCTCGTCAGTCGTTATAATGCCGTCAGAATCGGAAGCGTTTTCGGTTGCCTCTTGTGCCGGTTCTGCGTTTTGTTCTATCGCATTTGTCAGCCTGTCTTGTATAACATCGTTGATATATGCCAAGATTGCTTTCTTGACTATCGGTGTGCACTGCTCAATCAGTTTCGCCGAATACTTTCCGTCGTTGATTGACTTTGTGAAATAGCGGACAAATTCTTCCGATGGGTTTACAAAGTCTTGTTCAATGACGCTTTTTATCGCCAACGTTTTTTGAAGCAATTCCGCAGTGCTTAAAATGTCGCTTTCGTTGAAGTATGATTTGTGGAACTTCTTCAGCTGCTCGATGTCAGTTTCTTTCAGGTCTGTTATGTCAATATCCAAGAAAGGCTTTTCGTCCATTATATTAGAGCGTTCAAGGTCTGTGAAGAACTTGTATCGAACTCCGTTTGTCAGAAGCGCAAATCTCGCCTTTGACGGCGTGAAGTATTTGTACAGTTGCTTGTCGTGCGCATCAAGATTCACGGCGCAATGTTTGCACTCAATCAGCAGTATCGGCTTTCCGCTTTGGAATATTGCGTAATCCACTTTGTCGCCGTTTTTGGTTGGTGCATCGCACGTGTATTCCGGCTTTACTTCCTGCGGCTCAAATATGTTATATCCGAGAGCCTGAATCATCGGGAGTATCAGCGAGTTCTTTGTCGCTTCTTCCGTAGCAATGTTATCCTTGTTTTTCTCGTAGCGGTCTGCTATTTGAAGAACTGCATCTTTAAAGTCCATAGTTATTTCTTGGTTAAGTTATTAATTGTTTCCTGTTGGTTTTCTATTATTGTAATCAACCGTTCCAAACTTCTGCTGTTTCTGTTATGTATTTCTACGTTAATTTCGCCTTGACTGATTAGTTTGTCCAACCGTGTTGTTTCCGTATCGTCTAACAGTTTTTTCTTTGTTTGTTTATCTGATGATTGCGTATTTGCAACTTCATCGTCCGAAATCATTGAACGCAATATTGCGTGTTTTGATGCAGGTATTTTTTTTCCTGCTTCCCAATTCTGCACGGTTCTAATTGAAACGCCAATCATTTCAGCAAGTTTTTCCTGTGAAATATCTAATTTGTCACGTATTGTTTTTATATATAAATCGTTCATATTCAACAGTTTAAGTGTGTTGATGAAAATAATTATGAAATATTGCGTATTTTTCTTTGTTCATTACGAAATATTTCGTATCTTTGCCAACAATAATAATATCAATTTTATTGGTGCAAATATAGTGATTTTATTGTGATTACAATTTATGTACTAACAAAAAAACGTAAAAAATGACACAGACTTATCAAAATTTAAAGGATTTCGCAGACGAATTTGTGAGTAAAGGCGGAACAAAAAAAGAGTTGCAGCGTAAGATTGCTGCCGAACTTGGCGTATCTGTAAACACGGCCATTAATTGGACTTGTTTGGATAGCAGGACTTCAAACCAGAAGATGCTCGAAAAATTGTCCGAAATGACAGGCATTCCGCAAGAAAACTTGTTCCGTAGGCATTGATATTATGGAGTACGAATTTTACAACTTCAACGATGAAGTTTGGTATCGTACCGATACCGACAACGACAAGCTCACAGAGCGAAGCACTGATGTCGTAAACTTCATGCTTGATAAGATTTACAACCTATATCCTGATGCGTATGCTGCTCTCGATAAGATGTTTAAGGGATTGAATGTCGATATGCGCCTTAAACGTTTCCGTATGGTTCAGCGTTTCTGCAAATGCAATTTTGGCGAGATTGACAATATCGTTGATATTGACAATTCCGGCAAATTCACGTTTGAGCGTGTTTCCTGCCCTTTGCGGGGCGAATGCCAGCATGAGTGTGTTATCTGCCAGCCGAAGTTCAACAGCCGAATATCGGCCGCAGAAATGCGTGTGTTGAAACTTGTGTTTGAAGGCAAGACGAAAGAAACGATTTCCGAAACTCTTTTCTTGTCAGTGAACACAGTTTCAAACCATATCCGAAACGCTTTCGTTCGCATCGGAATCCACTCGAAAGCGGAGTTCATTGATTATGCGCACCGTAACCATTTATTCGATTAAATTATGAACAGCAATACTCCATTATGGCAATTGACAGTTGGCGAGTTTCAGGACTTGGTAAAATCGTGCGTTGGTGAGGCAAATGTCGTTCCACCAACAAAAAAGTATTGCTACGGTCTTGACGGCATCGCATCCGTTCTCGGTTGTTCAAGAAGTTCGGCCGCAAGATACAAGAGATTGGGCTTTCTTGACGGTGCTATAACGCAAGTAGGTAAGAGCATCGTAATCGATTCTGAAAAAGCCATCGAAATGCTGAAAAAAAATAAGGCAAGGCGCTGATTTTTAGGTCGTTAAATTTTTTTATATCAAAAATTTTCATTATCTTTACAACTGTAAACCAGATACTTAACTAACAAGAATTATGAAAGGAATTATACTAAAAGAAATGAAATTGACAAACTTCAAAGGCGTTAGCTCTTTGGAATGTCAGTTCAACGCTTGTTCTGCTTCCGTAAGAGGCAAGAACGGCTCTGGAAAGAGTACGCTGTACGATGCGTACTTGTGGTGTCTTTTCGGTAAGAACTATGCCGGTTTGAACATCAATGTTCAACCGCTTACCGAAACTAACGAAATAGTTCACAAGGTTAATACCGAAGTTGAACTTAAACTGCTTGTCGATGGAAAGGAAGTGACCGTCAAACGCACACAGAAAGAACAATGGTCTGTTCCTCGTGGAAAACACGAAGAGGAGTTCAAAGGTAACGTTCAAGACCGATTTTATAACGATGTACCGTGCGGAGTTTCGGAGTTCAACGAAAAACTGTCTGCAATCTGCAACGTTGATGATTGGTTTATGCTATCATCTGTTTCCGCTTTTATTGGATTAAAGCAGGAAGATAGGCGCAGAAAATTGACCGCTATTGCAGGCGAGGTTTCCGATATGGAAATAGCAAAGGACTATCCACATATCATTGAGTCTTTGAACTCCGGCAAAACTATTGACGAACTCCGCCGGCAAAACAAATTGGCTCTGTCAAAATCAAAGATAGAACTTGACGAAATCCCGAGCCGAATAGACCAGCAGGAAAAGTTGAGGGTTACGGATGTTGATTACGATGCGTTGCTTAAACGCAATGAATCAGTAAACTCCGAAATCGCATCAATTGATTTGAAACTGCAGTCGAAAGACGATGGCGGTTCTATGAAAGAGTTGGTCGCAAAGAAAAGTCGGATAATATCCGACTTGTCGGACATCGAAACATCGTTGTCTAACGAACGTCAGAAGAAATACCAATCTATCAGCAACGAGTTGAGCGACTTGAAAGTCAGAGCTTCACGCATTGAGCATGAAAAGGCTGAACTTATCGAAGAAAACGAAAAGTTTAGAAAACGTAACGAAGTACTTAAAGTCGATTTTAACGGTCTATCTGTACGTTGGACGGAAGAAAATAGTCGAGAGTATAAAATGGACTTCGATACCGCTTGCCCAACCTGCGGCAGACCTTACGACGAGGAAACAACGGCAGAGTTCAAGGAACAATCAGTCAACCGTTTCAACGAACGGAAATTGTCGAAACTTAAAGACATCGAAAACGATGCTCTCGCAGTGAAGAAAAACATTGCTGGCAACAACGAAAGAATTTCCGTAAACGAAAAAAAGTTGTCCGAAATCGAAACAGTTCCTCAATCAAAATTGTCGGAGTTGGAGTTAAAGTTGTCAGAAGTTCCGACCGTTGAATGCGCCAAAGCTGCGCATTCAGAATATCAGAAGTTGTCAGCAGAACTGCAGTCTGTTGAATCGGAAATAAAGTCCTATGTACTTCCGCAAGTCGATAGTTCGCTGCTATCACGGAAATCAGAACTGCAAGCTGAACTTTCCGCTAACATCGGAAAACTTGCAACGAAAGAAACGAATAAGCGAATTGATGCACTTCTTGCAGAACTTCAAGAACGTTCAAAATCGCTTTCGCAATCAATCGCTAATCTTGACCAAGTTGAGTTTGAAATCCAAGCGTTCAAGAAAGCTAAGATAAGCATCGTTGAAGAAAAGGTTTCAGCTTTATTTGACATCGTAAAATGGAAGATGTACGAACCGAACATCACTAACGACGGCGAAAAGGAAATCTGTCAGGCTATTATAGACGGAAAGCCTTACGAAAGTCAAAACACCGCAATGAAAGTCAATGCAGGGATTGACATCATCAACGGACTGTCAGTTGCAAGTGAAGTTTCTGTACCGCTATTTATCGACAACAAGGAAAGCGTTACTAATATTATCGAAAGCGCATCACAGATAATTGCGCTGGAAGTAAGCGATTGCGATTTAACCATTAATTAAGGTTTTGTGGTTGGCGGATAGAGGGTAATCCGCAATAATAAGGTTGCAACAAAGTCCCGCGTTCGACTGCAACACGAATGTCTGCCCAGTGTGAGGTTCGATTCCTCGCCCACAAACGAAGCGTTTTTTTTATTAACAATTAACAATTAACTAATTATGGAAGAGCAAGAAAGACAATTGGCACGTGTCGAGGAAATGACACCTGCACGCTTTAACTTCTTTGACAAAGGTCAGTTTGAAGTTATGCAACGAGTAAGTAACCTGTTCGCTCATTCGGAGCTTGTGCCTGATATGTACAAGGCGACCGACAAGCAGAGCGAACAAAAAGCGATAGCGAACTGTATGCTCGCTATCGAAATAAGCCAAAGGATGGGTGCAAGTCCTTTGATGGTTATGCAAAACCTAATCATCATCTACGGCAGACCAAGTTGGTCAAGCAAGTTCCTTATATCAACTGTGAATACCTGCGGACGTTTTAACACTTTGAAGTACAGAATCACAAACAAAGGAAAAGTCGGAAAGATTGAATACACCGACTACGCTTGGAACGACCAACAAAGAAAGAAAGTTGCTGTAACGAAAGTGTTTGACGGAAGCAACATCGACAACCTCGAATGTGTTGCCTACACAACGGAAAAGGGTAGTACTGACACTCTCGAAAGTTCGCCTATCTCCATTGCGCTTGCAATCAAAGAGGGATGGTACACGAAAGCAGGTTCAAAGTGGCAGACGATGCCCGAACAGATGTTGCGCTATCGTGCGGCAAGTTTTTGGACTAATGCTTATGCACCTGAGTTGTCAATGGGTATGCGGACAGATGATGAAGTCCGTGATATAGTTGATGCCGAGTACGAGGAACTTCCGACAGAAAAGCGTGTCAAGAAAGAGATTGACAATAACGCCAACAAAGAGCCATTGCCGGCAGAAGAAAAGAAAGAAGAGCAGAAAGAAACTTCCGAATCGAATCCATTAGGTGCTCAAAAAATGCCTGAAATATTCAACAATGGAATTGAAAGTGCTGAATAGCGGAAGCAAGGCCAACGGCTATGTATTGCAGAACGATACGGAAGCAATCGTGATTGAGTGCGGTTGCCCCGTATCGGACTGCTTGCAGGCCGTTAACTTCCAATCGAGCAAGATTGTCGCTTGTCTCGTATCGCACGAGCATGGCGACCATGCAAAGCATATCGAAAAGTATATGGAGTATATGCCTGTGTACTGCTCGAAAGGTACAGCAGAAGCTATAACGTACAAAAGCAAACGCAGACCTACCGTATTGCGATGTTTCCAAAAACTTGTTGCCGGAAACTTCGTTATACAGACTTTCGATACCCAGCACGATAGTGCAGAACCGTTTGGTTTTGTTATCGAACACCCCGAAATTGGAAAGTTGCTGTTTGCAACAGATACTTACTACATCAAGTATAAGTTTGACAATTTGACAAACGTAATGATTGAGTGCAACTACGACAAGGACATTTTGAACGAAAACGTTTACAACGGACTTTTGCACCCAGTCGTTCAAGAACGGACAATCCGTTCGCACATGGAGATTGACACGACCATTAAGACTTTGAAAGACAATGATGCCTCGCATCTTAACCAAGTCGTGTTGCTTCATTTATCGGGTAATAATGCAAGCCCCGAAGAATTTCAAAAACGTGTCTCTTTGGCGATTGGGAAGTGTGTTTCTGTCGCACATAAGGGACTTAATTTAATCGTCAATAAAACACCTTTTTAAAAAATGAAAGCAAAAAAAGTAACCTATCAGAGATGTTTCAATTTAGGAAACTATCAAAACGAAGTAATCGGCATCGAACTCGAAGTGGAAGATGGCGATAAAGCGCAAGACGTACTCGACAACGCACGAAAGTTCGTTGAAAAGCAACGCAATGAAGATGATTCGAAGCGCAAGGAGTGCGAGAGCATAGTAGCCAACCCTGACGACTACACAGGAAAGAGGGTAAATCAAGCCGCTAAATGGCTTGAAGAAAACAGAATTGAACAAGAATTACCTTTTTAAAAACTTACGACTATGGCAGAAAAACAGAATTTTTTAGGGAAGCCGCACCTTTGCTGCGGCGAAGACACGAACAGACCAAATTTGCAACGCGTATACTTTATTGACGGATACGCCTACGCCTCCGATGCGCATTGCTTGATTAAGCAATCGTTGTTTTATTACACAAAAGTGATAAACTACGAATTGCTTGAAGGGCATTCGATACACCGTAACAGCTTTGAGAATATCCTAAAATTCCAGATAGCGCAGGCTAACGACGAAGGAATTGAGTGCTGGGACGAAAACGGCAAACGTGCTTTCTTCCCATACAACGACGAAAATTACAAAGGCGACAATGTCCCGGGTTTTGAAGCGATTCTAAATCACAACCCAATTGTTTCGTTGCCTGAAATCGGCATTGATGCCACTCTTGTAGATAAAGTGTCGAAAGCCTTTGCAGGTAATAATAAAGGCTTCAAACTCCAATTCTGTGGAATTGACAAACCGATGCGATGCTACTGTGTTGGCTACGAAGAACAAGAAGCAGTCATAATGCCGATGGTATTAGAGGAAACTATTGACTTTGGTAGTGATGCAGATTGAAGAATTGAACAAAGAATGTCAGACGATGCAGGAGTTTTTGGAAATCACTTGCACCGATGACCCCGATGGACTGATTGGCAGGCTTGCAGACTTGAACGTGTATCTTGCACGTTCAGGCAAGCTGCTTGCCGATTTGAAGTTTGAAAAGGATAAGCAGGTGTCAAGTTTTATTAAAGCTAATGAAGAAAGGATTGCAATGTTGCCTGCATCAGTTTCAAATAAGCTAATCAATGCAGAAACTTCCGAATGCAACTATTACGTCAATTGGCTTGACAGAATCAACCGCTCTCTTGTTCACGTCGGGGACAACATGAGAACTCAGCTATCATTTATAAAAGAAGAACTAAAACTAACGAAAAATGGATATTAACCGAATACCACAATCAATTATTAAGAAAGTTGTTGAGCATCGAAATTTTGTAAAGAACCTCGACAACACGATGAAACTAATAGAGAAGTTGCGTGCTGAAATATGTGAAAAAAATAATCTACTTATCAAACGAGGCTCTTATGATGTACTATTCGACAATGGTCTTTGGGAAGCAAAATTATTACGGCAGGAATATGCAAATATACTTTGTGGCACATGCAAGTTGTCTGAACGTGAACGAGCCTATATCCAGCGGCTTGGTAATGGTGCTTTCGTTAAGACGTACAATCAAATAAAATAATCACACAAGTTGCTGATTTTTAGGTCGTTAAATTTTTTTATATCAAATTTTTTTATTATCTTTACGACTGTAAATCATAATAACGATGGCAAATAATAAGACAAGTTTTGCATATTACGCAGTCGATACCGACAGGTATCAAGACATAAAGATAAAGCGTTTGAAGAAGTCTTTTGGTTGCGATGGAATTGCCGTATATGACTATATTTTATGTGAAATCTACCGAGATAAGGGCTGTTTCCTTGTGTGGGATGAAAATCGTGCCTTTGACGTGGCCGACTATTTCGGGTTGAAAGAAAATACGGTTGAAGAAATAGTACAATGGTGCTGTACGTGTGGACTTTTTGACAAGTCTGTGCTTACAAGTGTTGGGGTGCTAACTTCGGCTTCTATTCAACGCAGATTCACTGATATGTGCATCAAGGCAAAACGCAAGGATTGTGTAATTCCTGAAAATATTAGGATTATTCCGGAACAATCAAACATTATTCCGGAACAATCGCAGATTATTACTGAACTTTCTGATAAAGAAAAGAAAAGTAAAGTAAATAAAATTGCTGATGCTAATATACTAACTATCGCTAATGATGACAAAACAGCAGCATCTGTTTTGAGAAAATGGAACTCAACAAAAAACCTGCCGCATATTTCAGGCATGACACAATCCGAAAAGACATACATAGAATCGCTTGTTGATAGTTATGGTCTTGAAAACGTATTGGAAACAATCGACTATTGCGACGAAAGTAAGTCGCTTAACGGCAACAACAAAAGCACATTCAAGGTAAAATTCTGCTGGTTTCGGAACATTGAGAACTTCAAGACCTTGTATGACGAAGTTTTTGAACTTCGACTAAAGCGACAGCAAACCATTGATGCCGAAAGTGAACGAAATGGAAGGATTGAACTGCAAGAAAAGAGAGAACTGGAGTTGGTCAAAACCAAGCGTGAAGTGTATAACCGGCTATCTGAAAGTAATTTTGACTTTGCAAACAGATGGCAGGAGTATGAGGACATTGTTCAAAACGAAGTCAAAAAGTTAAATCTTTGATTTTTTTCGTTTCCAACCAAAAATAATGGTCGAAAAATTTTTTTATCTCAAAAAAAATAACTACCTTTATATCAGATAATCAATCACTTAACTAACAAAAGTATGAAAGCAATCTTAATTAAAAACGAAAATTTTGAAACAATCGGTTTTGAAGTAACCGCTAATGGTCAAACAATCTACGAATGGGGTGTATCGTCTTTCTTGAAATCAAACTATCAGAAAGAGATTAACACGAGAGATTGGTTTACTGACATTATCAACCTAATCAGACTTGACGAACAATTGAAGATGCAAAAACGTTTTGAACATGAGTTTTTTAATGTGTGTGCAGAGAACTCACTTAGTACTGCAAGTGGCGTAAAAATCAAACCGTTTGAGGATAAAATTGAATGTTTAGAACGTAAAATCGAAAACATTATAAACGCAATAAGATGAGAACACTCGAAAATCTTTTTCAGCTTATTTTGGCTGTAACAGTTGCCATACTTTGTACCGTGTTGGTTATTGCGCAATGGTATCTTGCCGGTGTATTAACTTGGTACATCGGCCTATTTATCTTGCTTGCGCTGATTACATACCTTATGGTATGGATAGTTTTCAAAGAGTTTAAGGAAGAAATCAAAAAATAAATCACTATGAAAGGAACAGAACAATTCAAACAAACAATCAAGGCGTACCTTGATGAGCGTGCAAAGGCTGACGAGCTATTCGCCAAGTCATACGCAAAAGAGAACAAGACGATTCGATTGACGGATGTTTAACCTACATCATCAATCAAGTGAAACAGTCCGGCTGCAATGGATTTGCAGACGATGAAATCTACTCGATGGCAGTCCACTACTACGATGAGGACAATGTCGAAGTAGGCAAGCCTGTAAGTTGCGGCGTGGTCGTAAACCACCATGTGGAAATATCCGAAGAGGAAAAGGCGCAAGCCAAAGCCAATGCGTTGAAACGCTTGCAGGACGAAGCCTACGCCAAGATGACTGCTAAAAAAACAGTCCCGAAAAAAGAAGTTACCGAAGTTCAACCAAGTTTATTTTGATAGCTATGAGGGAAATAAAATTTAGAGGAGGAAAACGAATGAGTGCATATATATTCAAACTGAAAAAATCCACCAAATATCCATATTTGGAAAACGTTATCCACGATATGGCACATTGCACAGGTCTTAATTGCCCTGTGCGTGAAAATTGCAAACGCTATCATGCGCATATAGCGTTGAAAAAAGATTGTAAAAATATTCCTTATGCGTATTATATCAATGCCGAATATTACAACGGAAGATGTGATTTTTTTATTGAATTATGAATAAGGACAAGATAAAGCAATTAGATTGCATATTTTCTGAGTACATCAGGCTGCGTGATGCTAATCGTGGTGGATATGTATCATGTATTAGTTGTGGCGCACGAATCAGTTGGAAAAATTCCGATGCCGGGCATTATGTTCCACGTGGCAATATGTCTTTAAGGTTTGATGAGAAAAACGTCAATGCAATAAAGCATTATAGTGATAGTGAACTTGATTTGCTTATCCTGCATTATCGAAAAGAAGTGAAACGATTGAAATACGAAAAACTATGAAATGTACAATTTTAGGGAAAATACCCAGCAAATCAAACTGCTATAAGATTATTGCTATTGGCGGTCACAGCAGCCTTGCCAAACAAAAAGTACTGAAAGAATACGAACGGAGTTTCTTTATGCAATGTAATTTGCGTGGCGCACACATAACATCTTACTTTTCCATTGACGTTGATGTTTATTACGAGAACCTACGGCCAGACCTTGACAACTGTTTCAAGATTTTGCTTGATTGCTTACAGCAAGTAAAGGCTATTAGTAACGACCGGCAGTGTGTTGAAATACACGCACGGAAGCTGGTCGATAAACTTAATCCACGCATCGAATTTGAAATTACGCCAATCTGTTTGTAAAAGTTAAATCTTTGATTTTTTTCGTTTCCCACCAAAAATAATGGTCGAAAAATTTTTTTATCTCAAAAAAAATTATTATCTTTATGTATTGAAATTCAAACACTTAACTAACTAACAAAGTCCCGGAAGGGCGAAAAAAATGGAAAAGTATTTTAATCATTACAGTTATTCCGATGTAACTCCTTATGAGTTAATCAAACAGAGAACAGAAAAAATGGCTGTTATACGAGCCATGAAGTGCACGTTGCTTGAAACTCCAAGCCATAAATCAGGTGGGTTTCTTGCCCATTTTGAAAACGATGAGCAGAAATGGAAAATTGAACCTGATACAAGTCGTAAACCGATTACTGTAAGACTTCACAAAGACGGCAAGTGGTATTCCGGCTCAATGAAGTTCCGAAACGAGTTAGAACCTATTAAGTTTTATGACTATAATTTTTGAGATACTATGACTTGCAAAGAATGTAAATACTACGAAGCAAGAAACTCGTATTGTGAGTTTCAACCTTACAGCCCGAAATTTACAGCGAGTGATACTTGTTGTGGGAAGTTTCGGTCAAAAAATGAGTACAAACCAATTGAATTTATGAAACAATGATTAGCGAAGATGATATTGGCAGATCAGTGAGCCTCTGCACTCCCGAAAGGGGCTACCGATACGGTACTATAATTGGATTTGTCGAATACCAATATGCAGTTGAGTTGACAAGCGGATATGTCGTGTATGTATATTCCGACGAATTTACGTTTGATGATTGAACCGAAATATTTTTGTATCTTTGTGAAACTTCTAAAACACAAAAACTATGACCTACATTTCGCCAAAATTTCTAAGTGGCAAAAATCAAGAGTATTATAACTCAATGGATTTAGACGATGACTTAATCGGTCTTTATCTAACATTAGGAAGACGTAAACCTCAAAATGATTACGAACGGGAATTATTAGCTGAAATACAAAAGATGAAAGCAGAAGGTGTTGGCATTGAATTTCCTTTTAATTAGCCTTTTCAAGAAATTTCTCATATAGTTTTTTGTCAGAGATTTCTAATTTGCCGTTTACCATTTTAAGTATCAATCTTGGCGTGCCGTTTATATTCGTGTCCCACAAATACAATTCGTCAAAAGTGTTGTTTTCAATTAATTGAGGAACAAGTTTACTGATTTCCCTATTCATATTTTTTATATACGGAAGTGGGACTTTCCTGCCTGTTTTTTCTGCTCTCAGTTTTGCAAGTTTAATACTCAAATCCGTATCAAGCGAAACATAATCCGCTCGTACAGGTTTACCCGTTTTTTGTCGTATATCAGCAACTCGTTCAGCCACTTTATTAAAAGTTCCGTCATTGACACCGTCAATAACAACTCCTATATTTTTATCAAAAGCCTTTTTTTGAATCTGTTTACCGAGCATGGAACTTTCTTCGTGAACGAAATTGGCAGCTTTTTTAATCAATGTTTTATTTCCGCTTTTCAACATTGTTTCGTATTCAGGTATCATTGATTTTATTTTATCTGCATCTACCACCAATACACCTTTTGGGTGCGGAAGCAATCCGCTATCAACAAGCGTGCTTTTACCATTGGCAGGAGCACCGCCAAGCATATATACCACATCTGATTTTACATTGTTTGAACTTAAATAGTTGTAAACTATTTCCTTCTGAAGTTGTTGTCTTTTCTCGTTGTATATTTTATTTGAAGCAAATATGTCTTCGGTTATCAATTCTCTTTGAACAGAAATATTTATAGCGTTTATGTCAAGTCGTCCTTGCTTTGCCGATTCTATAATAGTTTCAGACATAGGAACATAATTTTTATTATTTCTAACGAAGTACGGCAGCGTTCCACGTCTTTCGGCTTCCGCTATACGGTCTGAATTTTCTCCAATCCAGCTTTTGAATCCTTCCGGCACGTCTTTCACTTCGTTTACGCTGGTAGGCGAGTTACTCCAAAACTCCTCTTTCGTTTTGAGGATTGAAACAACATAACACCGGCAGTTCGGATGCCAGCCCACAAACTGAAAATCTTTCGGATATTTCCCGGCCAATGATTCACATACTTTGCAATCGAATTTCCGTCCCGAACGTTTTACTTCAAAACCAACCACGAAATCCAATTGTTTCCAGCGTGTTTGCTCGGCAGTACGGTATGCCATATTTATTTCTGTGCGTGCCAACCGTGCCGCCTTGTATTCGCAGTCGAGAATATCAGCGGCTTTCCCGAACTTCGTTTTGTACTCCGTTTTGAGTAGGTCAAAGTCGGAAGCATACTTTGACAACCGCTTGCTTAATGCAACGGCCGATGTTCCTTTTTCTATTCCGCTGGATATGGCAGCTTCAAGCCATTGCTTGTAGTCTTGTGATTGATTCCACAACTTGGCCGAAAGGTTCAATCCCTTATCTTTTCGTTGTTGGAACGCTTTGAGTGCGTCTGAATTTTTCTGATAATAGATTGCTTTCTTTTGTCCGTTAATTGTCCCCTTGTATGATCGCATTACGTCTTTGACAAGCAAGTCTTGTAGTAGGTTTGACTGTTCCCACTCTTTTGATGTCCCAGATAAAATTGTTGAACGTATGTCGGCAACGTAGTGTGACTGCAATTCCTCCAAAGCACGTTTTGTTTGCGGATAGTCAGAGAATTTGAACGGAGTTTCTGCATCTGCCGAATATCCAGCATTGACTGCCATTTTCGCTGCTTCGTCATGATAAGTGTCGAATAATGCTTGTAGTAGAGCCGTGTATCTGTTAAGCCTTGAATTGTGTTCTGAATAGGCTTTTTTTTGATTTGGAGTGTTGATTTTAGGCATGTCAATGATTTTGTTGCAAAGTTACTAAAAAGTATGTACCAAATACACACATCGAATTGTGAAAGTTCCCAAAAGTTAAATCTTTGATTATGAGTAAAATAATTTGTTTTTTGTTTGGTATATTCAAACAAAATCACTACCTTTATATCAGGAAATCAAACACTTAACTAATTAAAACAAGTCCTGAAAGGGCAAACTAAATGGCAAAAAAAATCAAAATCAATGCAAATCGTGAAGGTTATTCAATTAACCAAATTAGAGATACAATGACAGTATCGGAACTTATTTCCGTATTACAAGATTATGACGGTGATGCGCTAATTTATCTCAGCCACGATAACGATTACACGTTCGGTGGAATCAGAGAAGAAGACTTCGAAGAAGTCGAATAATCTGAATAAAGTAATTAAATCATGGAAAATAACATTTTTGACAGGGATTTTTATCCAACACCGCAAGGAGTCATCGACAGTATGCTTGCATACTCAGATGTAACGAACAAAGTCGTTTTAGAGCCGTCAGCTGGAAGCGGTAACATTGTAGAATGGTTGAACGCACACAGCGCCAAGAATGTACTTGCTTGCGAAACCAACGAAAAACTGAAAGCGATATTATCGACAAAGAAATGCGATATTATCGCTTCCGATTTCTTAACTGTAACGCCCGAACAAATCAGCCATATCGACATGATAGTGATGAATCCGCCGTTTACGGCCGATGAGAAACACATCTTGCACGCCTTTGAGGTTGCACCGGACGGCTGCGAGATAATCGCCCTGTGCAACACAAACACGCTCGATAAAGGCAGTATCTATACCGACCGCAGAAAATTGCGGGAGTTGGTCGATAAATACGGGAGTGACGAATATTTTGGCGAGTGTTTCGGACAGTCTGAAGAAAGGCGCACGAGAGCTGATATTAGTTGCGTAAGATTGTTCAAGCCGAAACAAGGCAGGATGGAGTTTGACGATTATTTTTCGATGGAAGATGACGAGAAAGAACCGCAAGCCGATGGACTTATCACATACGATTTCGTCAAGGATGCCGTAAGCAGGTACTGTGATGCTGTAAAACGATTCGATTCCGTAATGGAACAGAACAATGCTATAAACGAACTGACAAAAGGCATTGGCGGTGACGACATAAAATTTGGTACCTACCGACCATCATCAAACAACAATTTAAGTAATAAAATCAGCCGTGAGTACTTCAAGAAAGAACTCCAAAAATCGGCTTGGAAATGGCTATTTGACAAGTTCGACATGGAAAAGTACATAACACGTGGTGTTATGAGCGACATCAACCGATTTGTCGAGCAGCAGCAGAACGTTCCTTTCACGATTAAAAACATCTACCGAATGGTTCAGATGATTGTCGGAACTCATTCCGAGCGAATGGAAAAGGTTCTTGTCGAGGCGTTCGACAAAATTTGCTCTTTCAGCTATGAAAATTCAACCGCTGGCGAGAAATGGAAAACGAACAGCGATTATATGATTAACAAGCGCTTCATTATCCCATACATCTGCGATTATGGCCGAATATGGAAAGAGGACTATGTTACACTGCATTATAGTTATAATAATGAGATTGATGACATTATAAAGGCTTTATGCTATCTTACAGGTTCTGACTATAACAAGGAACAAGATTTATATAATTTCATCAGGGCGATTAGACCGAAATGGGGCGAGTGGACGTATTGGAGTTTCTTCAAGATAAGGGGCTACAAGAAAGGAACGATGCACTTTGAGTTTCAAAACGAAGAAACATGGATGGCGTTCAATAGAGAGGTCGCGCGCATCAAAGGCTGGCAACTCCCAAAATCAAGAAAAGGCAATAAAGAAGAAAACGTTGAAAATTCACCTAAATTAAAATTTTGACAATGGAAAACTACAAGATTGAGATTACAGAAACGT
Organism: Paludibacteraceae bacterium; assembly: GCA_028694215.1. GTDB lineage: Bacteria > Bacteroidota > Bacteroidia > Bacteroidales > Paludibacteraceae > DUQS01. The sequence goes on from JAQUTW010000004.1 coordinate 39,679, forward strand.
TGAGCAAAACCATTACAGTCCGGGCAAACACTTCCAGCGACGCTGAATTAAAAGTTCAGAAAAAATATTACAATGGAAAAATCGTATTAGACGCTGACGACTTCGTTTGTGTTGATTTTCGCACAATTTAACATAAAAACATGTATAAAAGTGCGTATTTAATACGCACTTTTAATTATCTTTGCATTATGATTTACACATCATATTTTGGAAATTTGAGAAGACTTTACAGCTCAAACGTGACACCAATAAGTGTCGCGCTATGGAAACCAAAGTTTTTCAACGGGGCATCAATCATTGAAGTTGCACCAACTCATTACATGTTGAGTAACGCTTGCAAGATGAACGAATATCTTATCTTGTACAGCAGTATGTTGTCTGGCCTGAATGCGTTTAAAATTCTTGAACGCATAAATGAATTGTCAGAAGGCAAAGATGTTGCGTTGTGTTGCTACGAAAAGCCCGGCGATTTTTGTCATCGCCATTTATTGGCTGGGTGGCTTACAAAAGAAACTGGAGTTGAAATTATTGAATATGGAGTAGCTGAAAAACCAAAAACTCAAACACAAACCGAATTGCAATTCTAATGAAAGTTTTTATTGATAAATCTGCTATTGAATCAAACATCAAAAATGCCGAACGTATCACAGGTAAGCCAATAGCTTTGATGTTCAAGGATTTCTACGAATATGTTTATCCGTGTCTTGATGTAAAAAACAATATCCTTTCAAAGCATATTGATAATAGCGTTTGCTATTCAATCGGATGCGCTTCAACTCAAAATAATGGCTCTGTTATTAGTTGTTTTCAAGAAGCTCTTAAATTTCATAACGATTTCGGGATTAAGAAATTTTACATACCGATAAATTCGCTTGATAATAGAGAAGGCTTTGGCTTGTACAAAGCAACGAAAATGGCTAATGTTGTTCGCAAAATGATTCCTGATGCAGAATTGACTGCTATGATAACGTCGGGCTGTATTAATGAATATTTCCTACCTATTTCTTTTTGGAATAGTATGGATAATGAAACTCGCTCTGCATTTAACCGTTGGAGTTTAGGTGGCAGCTTTTATCTTGGCCATGAAGAATTCTTTTCTTTTGCCGACGAGATACGAATAGGCGAGTATATGTTATTTGGGACAATCCCTTTTTGTGAAAAGAATCATTTGTTAGGTCGTAATGGAATCACGTTTAAGACGAGAGTTCTTGCTGTTTATCCTGAACGTGACGAGTTTATATGCGACTGCGGTTATTCTGTTTGCGACATTCAAAATTGCTCATTTCTTGGATTTAACAAAATAAAAAGAGCATCTGTTGATTTTGTCGATAGTTCGAGTGACTACGCAATATTTAAGGGATGCAAAGGTGTTGAGGCCGGTTATGAATTGCTATTTGTCCCAGATTACAAATCACTCGTAAAATTAAAAAATGTCGAACATGGAATTGTGTAGAACGATAGGGTTTGAACTTGAAGTTGCTAATGTTGATAAAAGCAAGGTAACGCTTCCTGAAGGATATTCGTGGAGTGAAGATGAAACGATTGTCAACACGAATGGCAAAATCGTAAAGAGCCGTACATCTTTATTTGGTGGAGAATTGAACACAAGACCGATGTCTTTATGTCAGAGCGATAGGGACGAATTTCGTAACGTTGTCAAGCAGATATTTGAAAATGGTGGACGTAACACTTGGAACAAAGGTTTTGACGGACACATCTACGCCGGCGATTTGTCGATAGACCAATTGAAGAATGTTTTTTTGTTAAGCTACTATACGTCTGTTTTTATTAAGGAATATGCCGATATGGGTGGCTGGCTTGAATACAGCACGCAGGCACCAACTCCTACGCTTGAGTTCGTTAAAAAAGTAAGATGTTCTACCAATTTTAGCGAACTTGAAAACGTGTTCGCAAATTCGTCTGTTAAAGGATATGTTAGGCACATCATAAACATAACCTCTTACTACAAGCATAAGACGATAGAGTTTCGCATCTTTAATCCGACAGAGGATTTTGCAGATATAGAAGCATCTGCGTTGTTTATGTTTCGATTTTTGAATTACGCTATTTCACATACGGAAGAAGATTTCAAACAGATTGGTACGATGGATGACTTCAAACGTGAATTGAAGCTGCATTATCCGCTTGCAAAAAAGATAGCACCGTTGATTTTTTCAGGCGACCAAACTTCCGAACGTGATAGAACCGTTTCTCGTGCTTATCCTCTTTCAAGCCCTATCATTAAAATGATAGTCGAAGAAAGTGATGATGAGTTGGCAATCGTCAATCCGTTTTTGTATTCATCTGAATTGAGTTTGTACAAGCGCAAAAAACTGACGATTTACAATAGTGATGAATTAAACCACATCATTTATCTGCTTGCGATAGGCGATTTAAGGCTTAAATACAACGGAAAATTTTCATTTTTCGAAGACTACAATTCGTCAGATGCAGAAACGCAACTTTCGTTGCTCTTTATCATGCACCGATTGAAAAACTATTTGAGTGAAAGCGAATTTGACCGTAATACACTTGAAGCGTATAAAGCGAAGTTGCCTGAAAGCATAGAAAAACTGCGGTCTGTATCAAGTGAGCTTGTCAAAATGTTTTCTCAATGCCGGTACGTCAATGGAACGGTAGAAGATGCTATCGAAAATGAAAAGTGCATTTTTTGGCAGTACAACAACAATTCAAAGGCTCGTTCAACGGTGTTTTTTGTGCGCAAATACACTAATTACGATTTGGAGTACGAAGAACGGTTGCCGGATTATTACAATTTGCTTGAACGGTTGTCAGGAGAACAACATTTTCTAATGGTAAGCGCAAATGAGTATTTGCCATTAAAGAAAATCGGTAAAAAAGGTAAGCAATTTTTTTACTCAAACAAGGATTCAAAGAAAGTGATTACTACGAGCACGGAAGCGTACAAAAACGTGTCTGTTTTAGTTCCGCCTGACGATTTATCCATAAACGATGTAAAGTTGCTTAAAATCGCTCAATTTGCGCCAAAAGATTTTATCGAAATACAGCGGTTGTTTGTAAAAAAAGTAGATAAAGTGTCTATTGCTAACGTTGCGTTTCTCGTAATGTATGACAAGTATTGTCTTGGTGGTTTCGCATTTTCTTTTCCGAAAGACCGTTCGTATGATTTGTGGCTGTTAAGTGATTTCGCAACGAACAACAAAGTGTACAGATTGAGCAAACTTATACTTTTGTGCATTAAGTCAGAGCTAACTAAAAAAGCATTGCAACGCTACATGAAGCGTTCCGTTGAAACAATTTACACGAAAGCATATACCACCAATCCGGTAAGTATGAAATATCGTGGATTGTTCAACAAGGTAAAGTTGGATGAGCCTAAAAAGTATTTGAAGTATGAAACCGTGCTTGGCACTTGCGGAAATGCCGCACAAATTATTGATGAATACCAAAAAATAATAAAAAGATGAGCAGTGAAAAATGGAAGTTCGCACATATCAACGTAGAAGAGATTGTGCCGGCTAAAGAAAATGCCAATAAAATGTCTGATGCCGATTTCGACCAACTTGTAAAAAACATCAAGAAAAGTGGTGGCTTGTCTGGTGCTATTACGTGCTACAAGCGTTCGGAAGATGGCAAGTTTGTTTTGATTAGCGGACATCACCGTTTTAGGGCGTGCGTGAAACTTTGTTATCCAACCGTTCCTGTCGTTTATGCTGATGAGGCAGATATGGATAAAGACGAAATTATTGCTTTGCAGTTGTCGCACAATTCGCTTCACGGCGAAGATAATAAAGGCATATTGAAACGATTATTTGATGAAATCGAAAGCATTGATTACAAGGAGTTCGCACATATCAACGTAGATGAGATTGGCTCTATTGATACGTTTAACGCGTCTCTTGTCCCGCTTGCCGAGCATTACAGCGTTTCGTTCGTTCTGTATAAGAATGATATGAATTTGATTGACGAACTGATTGGAAACGTGTCGGAGCAGATAAACAAGTCGGATGTAGTGATACTCGCAAATCAAGACAACACGGAAGATATGCTTATGGAGTTGTCGAAACGTGTGGCAAACAAGTATGATATTAAGTCATCGCACATTGCGTTTTCAAAGATTTTACAACTTGCCAAAAAACAATTTGACTATGAAAATCAACAAGGTTTGGATAGTAACGACAAGTCGTGAACTTGCGTTATTGGCACCGGATTATAAGGTTGCCGAAATAAAGGCCGCAATGTCGCCTATTGATGTTGAGCGTGTCTGTGTCGATGAAGAAACGTGGTTTGACGGCGATGTTGAAAATGATGTCGTTTTAGTTGAAACACGGCTTGATTTTATCATACGGCATTTGGAATCGTGTGGTTATCGACATACAGGCGAAAGCCCATTTACGTTGAGTTTTAACCGTGATAAGACATTGCTGAAAGGCTGTAAATATATCAGAACGCCACGAATGTTTACCATTGATGAAGTTGTCGATGGTGTTGAATATTTCGTTAAACCGAAATTTTCTGAAAACAGTATCGGAATAGATGAGAGGTCTTTGTGTAAAAGCCGTAAAGAGGTTTTGGAACGTGTTGATTACCTAAAACTTCGCTATCGTTGCGAACCCCTGATTGAGGAATATATCGACGGATTGGAATGTACGGTTGGCGTTGTAAATTGTAATGGAAACGAACACTTTTTCCCGATAGTAATAAATCCTAATTGCGGTTGTAATTGGATAACAGAAAGGGCAAAAAATGGCGATACGGAAACGTTTCTTGATATGGAAAAAATTGTTGGCCATGAATTGTGTAATAAGATAATTCTTGCTGCGTTCGACGTTTTCTGTAAAGTTAAAGCGCACCACTATATGCGCATCGATATGCGCATCGACAAAAATGGAGTTCCTTACATCATTGAAACAAATTTATATCCGGGACTTGCTGGAAATGGTTACTTGTACAGAGGTTTTGAGGTACAAGGAAGAAGTTATCATGAAATGATTAATGTTATTTTAGAAAGTGCATTCAAAACAGATTACTATGGGACAAAGAGTATCTAAAACAAGGGTTGCGGAGTTATTCGCAAAGAAAGGTTGCAACATTTATGCTACTTGTGAAGCTGCCGGAATATCACGGCGAACCTTTTATAATTGGTTGAATAGGGATAAGAAATTTTCTCAACTTATAGAGGATTCGCAAGAGGCATTGCTTGATGCCGCAGAATCGAAGTTGATTTCAAAAATCAATGATGGCGATACAACAAGCATTATTTTCTTTCTCAAAACGAAAGGTAAGAAACGTGGTTATGTTGAGCAGATTGAACAAAAAGTCGAGGTTAATCCTTTTTTGGAATTGATGAAATCGTTGCCTGATGAATGATGACAGACGAAAAGTCACATAGATTGATGCTTGAGTGGCGTGCCGATTGGAACAAGTTTGTCCGTGATGTATTGAAAGCTCGACTTGACAAAGAACAGCAGGAAATAATCACTTCGGTACAGTTCAATAAAATGACGGCAGTTGCAAGCGGTACGGCAAGGGGAAAGGACTTTGTGGCCGCTTGTGCTTCTATGTGCTTTATGTATCTGACACCACGATTTGACAAATCAGGAAATCTTGTAAAAAACACGAAAATTGCAATGACAGCACCAACAGGCAGACAGGTGTCTAACATTATGACACCGGAAGTCCGCCGTTTGTTTCGTAATGCAAAATTTCTTCCCGGCAGACTTGTGTACGATGATATTCGGACAGACTTTGAAGAATGGTTCTTGACGGGGTTTAAGGCTTCCGATGATTATACAGAGGCGTGGTCAGGATTCCATGCCGTTAATACGATGTTCGTTGTTACGGAAGCATCAGGTATATCCGAAAAGACATTTAATGCCATTGAGGGTAACTTGCAGGGCAATTCTCGTATGTTGATAGTGTTCAACCCGAACGTAACATCAGGCTACGCAGCAAGGGCGATGAAAGCCGAACGTTTCCATAAATTCCGGCTTAATTCCCTCAATGCCGAAAATGTTGTGACGAAAGAAAACCGCATTCCCGGACAAGTTGATTATGATTGGGTAAAGGATAAAGTCGAAACATGGTGTTCGCCAATTCTTGGATCTGACTTTTCTGAAGGCGATGGCGATTTCAAATTTGAAAAAAAACTTTACCGGCCAAACGATTTGTTTCGCGTAAAGGTGCTCGGTATGTTCCCGAAAGTAAGCGAGGACGTTCTTATTCCTTACGAATGGATTGAATTGGCTAATGAACGTTGGCAAAAATTGCAGGATGAAAATTACGTACCTCATTATTCCACACCATTACGCGTTGGTGTCGATGTTGCTGGTATGGGACGTGATAACAGTATTTGGTGTCATCGTTACGATAATTATGTTCCACAGATTGATGCGCATCAATCTGCTGGTAAGGCAGACCACATGCACGTTGCCGGTGTAACTGCTAACTTGTTGAGAAGTGACACACACAAGTGCTACGCTTTCATTGATACGATAGGCGAGGGTGCCGGCGTGTATTCTCGGCTCAAGGAACTTGGATATGATAACGCAATATCTTGCAAATATAGCGAGGGAACAAAAGGGTTGCACGATAAGACCGGCGAATATTCATTTGCGAATATGAGGGCTTATCTGTATTGGTGCGTAAGGGAGTGGCTCGACCCGAAAAACAAGACCGGCGCCGCGTTGCCACCTTGTGACAAACTTACAGAAGAAGCAACAGATACGCATTGGGAATTTCAAAGTGATGGTTCTATCATTATTGAGAAGAAAGATGCGATAAAGAAAAGAATTAAACGGTCGCCTGACTTTTTCGATGCACTTGCAAATACGTTTTATCCAAACTCTTACAACAATAGCGATGTGTTAAATGATTTGTTATCAGACGCACTGTAATTTTTAAAAGTGTGTATTTAATACACACTTTTTGTTTATCTTTGTCAAAATTTTCAATTATGACTATCGAAGAAATTTTATCCGGCAATGATGCTTGTACTAAGATTGCAAATCTCAAGAACAGCAAGAACGTTGTTGTCCCACCGATTGAGAAAATCAGAAAGGATTACAACCCACTAAATCATGATGTCAATAACGAAGTACTGCGTCCGAATAAGAAGCGCAAGGATAAACCTGACGAAAAGGTCGCGCGCATTTCTTTGGGATTACAGCAACTTGTTGTAAGGCGCATGACCGAATTCATGTTTGCTATTCCTGTGAAACGTGTATATCACGGCGCTGATAAATCTGACCGGCATCGTGAAGCCGCAAAATCAATTGAAGCGATTTTCACGAAGTCGCATATCGACAGCGAAAACATCAAACGTGCACACGATTACTTCGCTTGTTGTGAAATCGCAACGTTATGGTATAACGTTAAGAAAGCTAATTCTGATTACGGCTTCAAGAGCGAGAACAAAGTTCGATGTAAAACTTATTCGCCGCTCAATGGATACAATCTTTATCCGTATTTTGACGAGTATGGCGATATGCTTGCGATGTCAGTCGAATACGAAGTGATCGGAATAAATAATAAACGGACGACTTATTTTGACACTTGGACAGAAAGCCGGCACATACGTTGGCAGATTGGTGACGGAAAATCTTACGATGAAATAATCAACGAAGAAAATCCGATTGGTAAAATACCTTACATCTATTCTAACAGGCGTGAGCCTATTTGGGAACTGACGAACTCGATTGTCAATGAGATAGAAATGACTTTATCGCGCAACAGCGATGTGATTGCATACAACTCCGCACCGTTGCTTGTTGTTAAAGGCGAACTTGTAAACGATTCAGAAGCAAAGGGCGAAAGCAGGCGTGTCTATCAGATTAAAGGCGATAACGGCGACATTCACTATGTTTCTTGGCAGCAAGCGATTGATTCTATCAAGTTTCAGATTGATATGCTTTTGAAGCTGTTTTGGATGCAGTTGCAACTCCCAGATATATCGCTTGAAAATTTGCGTGGCATGACTGCTTCCGGTGAAGCGATGAAAACGTTGCTAACAGATGCACACTTGAAAGTTGGCGATGAAAAAGGTGCTTTCTTGGAGTTGTTTGAGCGCGAGGGTAACGTTGTTAAGGCGTTCCTTAAAAGACTTCAACCGTCTTGGTCGTCAATCATTGACGAAATCGAAATCGAGCACGTTATCACTCCTTTTATACAAAACGACGAAGCCGCAGAAATTGACAAGTTGTTAAAGTTGAACGGACAAAAGCCGTTGTTGTCGCAAAAGGAATCAATAGAACAACTTGGCTGGACAAAAGATGCCGACAAAACCTTAAAAGCCATACGGCAAGAAGAAGCTGATACTTCACAACAGCGGTTCAATGTATTTAACGAAACTGCAGAATGATAATAAAAGAGTTGCTACGGCAGCTCTTTTTTTTGTCCTTGTTTGTAAAAGTTAAATCTTTGATTATCAGAAAAATAATTTGTTTTTTGTTTGGTATATTCAAACAAAATCACTACCTTTATATCAGGAAATCAAACACTTAACTAATTAAACAAAGTCCCGAAAGGGCGAACAAAATGAACTTTCCAAAAATAAGTCAAAATTTAATGCATTTGGCAATATACAGCGTGCAGCGTAATATGCCAAACGAATCAATAGAAGACGCAATTGATTTGCACTTTTTGGCAATAAGATTAAAAAATTTCAGGACACCAGATTTTAAATTTTATTTTAATCTCGATAAAGGTTCGGTTGATTATATGAAGTTAGAAATAACGGAGTTGTTTTCTGGGAATAGAAAGTGCTTCGTTGTTGAAAATATGTACGACTATTGTTTTATGTAATAACTATAAAATTTTTGAATTATGGGATTTTTCAGTTGGAAAACGCAAGACACAAACAGGAGTATTGCAAATCGGCACAGTTGTATGCCTGTATTTAACGTAATCATGACCGACAACAAAGGTAATCAATGGGAAGAAGATAATTACGATGGTTATGGAGTATTCGGCGGAAAGGACTATTACGAGTTGCTTGCCGAAATGAATGGACTTGGAAATGACCGAAGTAAAGGGATTAAACTCGCATTTTCAGAAAGCATCGCAAATGTATTTGAAAATGGCAATCAAAAGATTTTATTCCCGTCACTTTCAGAAGATGGAAAATACTACGACGGAATTTCTCCTGAAATCTGTGAGTGTCAAGGATTCTTTTATTAATGATTTAATTTAGTAGTAATATGGAAACAGAAAGAATTCAAGAAGTAAACGATACTGCTAAATACATCAACAGTATCATCGGAAGCCAAATGGCTGTCAGAATGAGTTGGGGCTTTATTGACCCTGCCGCTATATTGTACAACGATATGCCGGCATTGCAATTCCACGTTGCAGGCTTTCAGCATCAAGGAAATGTAGTTGTAGCTCTTAATGAAGGTGCTGATTTGTTTGATATATTTCTACTTAAACGTAATGGAAAAATCAAGAAACATATCGATGGCGTTTACTTTGACGAGCTTCTAAGTGTGCTTGATAGGAATATCGAAACAGGAAACATGAGTGCAGACCAATATCAAGAAAAGGTAAATAATGCCGTGTATAGTATTTAATTTCTTGAATGATAGATTATTAATAAGATTTAAAATAAACGTGAAATATAAACTTCCGTTTACATATTTCACATAAAAAAAAGAGTATGAAAAAAATTAGCAAGAAAACGAAAATCCACAATGCGCTTTGGGTTATTGAGTGCCCTGAATGTGGGGCTTACTTGGCATCGGCCAGCGAGAGAGATTTGTTACCGCAGTTCAGCATTTGCTGCAAATGTTCTAACAAGGAGAGTGAAAAAATGACAAAGAAATCGGTTGAGTTCAGCCTAACATCGAAGCAGTCCGATATGGAAGTTGCAGTAGTAAACAGCAGTAAGTCTGCTTACGACTATGTGAAGAAGTTCTACTTTGCAGACATAGACATTTACGAAAGCGTGTTTATCCTTCTTTTGAATCAAAGTTCAAAAACAGTAGGTTTCGCCAAGATAAGTCAAGGCGGTGTGTGTAGTACAACAGTTGATGTTAAGATTGTATGCAAATACGTAGTTGATAGCCTATGCACAGGCGCAATCATTGTCCACAACCACCCAAGCGGAGGTACAGAACCAAGTAAGGAAGACGATTGTTTAACCGAAAAACTCTGTAATGCGTTGAAGTTGCTTGATTCAAAACTACTCGACCACATTATTATATCAAGTAGTGGTTATTACTCGTATGCCGACAATGGAAAGTTATTGTTTTGATGTTAAATATTATTTTTCTTTTAAGTGTGTATTTATTACACACTTTTTTTATATCTTTGCTGCTGAAATAATTTATTAACTAATAACAAAAGAATTATGACAATTGTCGAGAAAATTCTCAAAGTGTTGAAAACCAAAGCTGCATCATTGGGTTTCAATGAAGAAGAGTTGAAGAGTGTAGCCGAATCGCTTTCGGCCAATCTTACAGCTGGTGAAGATGCTACCGATGAAGACATTAACGCTCAAGTTGATGCGGTAATGCCAGTACTCAAAGTTTCGCAGAGTTCAGCCAATAGAACAATCAACAAGGCTAAACAGCAACCTGCGAAAAAAACAGACCCGTCAAAAGGGGCTGGCGATGATGACGAGCCGAAAGGTGATGATATGCCTGATTGGTTTAAGTCGTACATCGAAAAGAGCGAGCAACGTTTCAATAAACTTGAGGGTGAAAAAATTTCAGCTTCAAGAAAAACGAAGTTAACGGAACTCGTGAAAGATTTAGGCACTTTCGGAAATCAAATTTTGAAAGCGTTTGACAAAATGAATTTCGCTTCTGATGATGAGTTTGAAACATACCTTTCCGAAACGAAGTCTGATGTTGAATCTTATTCAAAGGAAATGTCCGAGAAAGGCTTAAATGTTAATCCTCTCGGTGGAAATGGCGGCACACCGAACAAGGAAGCCTCTGATGATGAGGCAAAATTTGTCGCCGAAAATATGTAACAAAAAACAAAAAAACAAGATGGAAACTTCTTTGAACAATGAACCTAAGACCGTCGATACGTCGATGGATAGCGTTGTAATCAAAAATGCGATTGAAACGCTTACAGGTGGTCGTTCCCTTGATGTTACAGGATTTACACCTGCCGTAATTAAGGCAGGGCACGTAATCATCAAGGAAACTTCGACAGGCAACTACAAACCGATGCCTGTGAACTCAGCTGGCGATGCTTATGGCAGCATGCCCGCTTCTCATACCGTTGAAGGTGTATGTATGCACACCGTATTGACCAAACGTGCTATGGTTGGTATTATGGTGCGTGGTACTGTTAATGAGGTAGCAAGCCCTTTTACTCCGAGTTCGAGCATGAAGACTGCGTTGCCTCTTATTCGTTTTACTCAAGATTAAGGAGAGTGAACTATGGAAAAAAGTATTTTTATTGAAGTTCTCGACAAGTATATGCCGAAGCTCAAAACGATTGTTGAAACATTCAATGGCAAACGTAAGCAAGCCGTTTGTTTGTTTAAATCTATGTTGCGTGAAGAATATTCCGCAGACATGAAATGGGAAAGCAATTCAATCAACACTACCATTGTAGCTGCTGATGTTGTTGCGATGGATAGCGATTTGCCGTTAAAAAAACGTAACAAATTGCAGACCGCCAATGGCGACCTGCCGAAAATTGGCATGAAGATGAAACTTGGTGAAAAGCAAATCACCGACATCAATATCATGCGTGCTCGTGGCGTTGAGGAAGCAACCATCGTAGGCAAGTTGCTCAACGATGCAGTTCGCTGCACAAACGGCATTGATGAACGTATCGAAGCGATGTTCTTGACAGGACTTTCCGATGGCGTTACTCTCGTTGCCGATGCCGACAATATCGGAACGGGAATCCGTGTCGATTTCGGTTATCTTGACGAAAACAAGTTCGGAGTTGTTACGAAATGGGGCGAATCAGGTTATGCGCCTATTTCAGATATCAAACGTGTTCTTGAAAAATCGAGGGATAAAGGCGACAGCATCAGCGTTATCGCATTGAGCCGTGAAGCATACGACTTAATACGTAATTCGACAGAGGGTAAAGAATTGGCTGCCATCTATGGTGGTTTGGTTATCACGTCAAACGTTTCGTTGCCTGTACCTACGCCTAAGAAATTTGATGAGGCGTTCAAAGACGAAACAGGAGTTGTGTTTATGCTTATCGACCGTACTATCAGTGTCGAGAAAAACGGTGCCTATCACAATACCAAACCATGGAACAGAAACAAATTGATTTTCTTGACTTCCACCGAAGTCGGTAAATTGGTTTACGGAACGCTTGCTGAAGAAAGCAATCCGATAACCAATGTGAAGTATCAGAAGACGAACAAGTATTGTCTTGTCAAAAAGTATTTCTCTACCGAACCTTACGGCGAGATTACTGCTTCGCAAGCAATCGTATTGCCGGTTATCGAAAATGTAGAGCAGATTTACATGCTTTCAATTGACGAAGCTCAAGTTGTTGATTCTGTTCAAGAAACCGCTGATTCCACTGACGTTTACGTTACCGTATGGGGGCGTATCTATGAAAAGGCTCAAATGACCAATGCGTTAGGTATTGAAGCCACTTCGACTGACAGTGCCATTTTGAACAAAATCAACAGACTGTCCGAGAAGGACGAGAAAGCCTTGAAAGCGCTCTTCCCAACCATTGACAAATCGAAGTTGGAATTTACAGCTGCTGCTGATGCCACTGGCAAAACTGTAACCGTAAGTTCAAAAGGAACTGTAACAGCCACATCGTCTGAAAGTTTCTGTACAGTAGCAGTTTCCAGCGGAGTTGTTACAGCTACTGTATCTGCTAACGAATCAATAGCAAGAACTGCTATTGTAACGATTACGCAGAATAGCAAGAATGTCATTGTCTATGTTTCACAAGCAGCTGCTTCCTAAATTAGGCTATGACAATCTTTGATGCTCTTATATCACGTATTCAGTACCCGATGCCTGAAAGCTTCTTCCAATCAGTTTTGATTGGAAGAGAGCTTGACGGCTCTTTGGAGTTCACTCACGACGTTGCCGTTTCCGATGCTTTTAACGGTTGTTTTGCCGATTGCCTTATTGGTGTCGTCAATGCTCCGAACATAAGTGAGGGCGGTATGTCTGTAAGTGTTTCCGATAAAGACAGAATGATTGAGCAGGCGAATTCCATTTATTCTGAAATTGGAGAAAAGACGATAGGTTCAACTGTAACATTTCTTGACTGATGTTTTCATTTAGACCGCACATATTGGAGTTTGGTGCAATAGTTCCTGGACACGAAGCCGAGAACGGTGACTATATTGGCGAAACAATTATTTATCAAGGCAACATGCCTTGTAGAGCAGTTTCCAATGGTAAAGCCACTTCGATAGCTTTGGAAGATGGAACTTCTTTCACTTATCAGTATGTAGTCTATTTGAATCAGAACTGCCGAGAGTTCGAAATCGGTGAGCAAGTAAGAATCCGTCAAGGTTTGCGCTTGATAATCGATGGAAGAGTTCAAGGCTTTGACAGAGGACAATTAAATGCGAAGCTATGGGTATAAAGGCACATTTTGACCAAGCATCTTTCGATGCCGCTTGCATGGATGCTGTGGATTCGGTTAATAATCGAATTGTCAACAGTCTTGCATATTTAGGCGAAATGTGCGTAAAAGAAGCCCGTGACAGGTCTATGGAAGAAAGTTGGATTGACCGTACAGGCAACCTGCGAAGTTCCGTAGGCTATTTGATAACTTACAACGGTAACGTTGTCAGCGCATCAAGTTTCCAATCAGTCAAAGGCGGTTCAGAGGGAAGTGCGACAGGTAGGAAGTTGGCAGATGAGTTGGCTTGTAAACATAGTGACGGTTTTGCTCTTGTGGTTGTTGCCGGAATGAGCTATGCCGTACTCGTTGAAGCGATGGAGAATAAATGTGTTCTTGCATCAGCCGAACTTCTTGCGAAGAAAGAGCTCCCGATTATGATGCAAATGCTGCAACAACAACTTAATGCAATATGAAAAGTGATACTTACATCAAGGACTTGGTTTATCAGATAGTCAGAAATTCTGTTTTGCCAGAAAATGTGAACGGTGTTTTAAGCAAAACGATACGGCCGTCCGATTCAAACAACGAGGATATTGTAATATCCATACTTGACGGGAGTAATGGTCAGTTGCAGAGTTTCATCGTAAACGTGAACGTCTATGTCCACGATGCCAACAAAGAGAAAGACCATATCGAGGATACTTCACGTATTAGGGTATTGTCCGAAATCTGCATCAACTTGTTTGAAAGCATCATCGGCGATGATTACAGGATTGAGTTGGAAAAACAACGAATCTTGTCCGTGCCTGATAAAGAAGAGCATTTAATTAACAACCGTATTTTAGTAACAATTTTCAATTCTTAAAACTATGGGAAAAAGTTTAAGCTGGGGAAAACCCCAAATCAAGTATCGTGTTGCAGGTACTACCGGCGCATGGATCACAATGCCAACGCCCGTTGAGAACACCACGAAACTGACCACCTCGAAAGGCTCTAAATTGGAAGCCAAATTGGAAGGTGGCGACTACCAAGACGTGAAGTATCAGAGAAACACTTACGCTCTTGATTTTGAGTTGTATATGCACGAAGGCTTTGAAAAGCCTATCAGCGAGTGTGATGGAATCGTTGCCGACAACTACGAGTTCTTGGTTATTCCGGAAAACAGAAAGTCTATCGGAATTTACATCAAGAAAGGTGCTGTTTCGGCAGAACCGTCTTTCGACACCCAAATAGGTGCGAAGATGAAATACACCGTTGATGTGTTGAGACCCGACACCGAATATGACGATGAAAACGTTGAATCGTTGATTTTGGTATCGTTCAGCGGTCTTACCGCAAATCCTGCAACGTTGTCTGTTGCTGCAACGCAGAATGTTTCTTCCGTGACAATCGGTGACGATGTTGACGATGTCATTTCGGGGGCTTCTTGGTTGACTGCAACGAAAGCTGGCACAGTAGTGACGATTAGTGCTGCCGCCAATTCAGGTGCTGCACGTTCTGCGAAATTGCTGGTTATCTCCGGACACAGTGCAGTTTATGTATCTGTATCGCAAGCAGCCTATGTTGCACCTGCGCCTAATCCGTTGGTTGCAACTCCTGCAAGTTTGTCGTTTACGGCAGATGCCGATGCAGTAGGTAAGGCGGTAGAAATAACATCGGAAGCGAACCCGACATACTCACGTGTGCCGAGTGATGTTGAATGGTGTACCGTTACTCGCTCTGCGAAGACGATTACCGTCAAGGTTTCTGCAAACCCGAACAGCGATGAACGTTCAACCTCTTTGACAGTCCGTGCTGACGGCAAGGAAGTTGTTGTTCCTATCACTCAAGCAGGTGTCAGTGAATAACTGAAAAGGTAAGGCGTGGAAACACGCCCTACCTATTTGCGGTTGTAGTGTAATGGTAGCACGGCAGGCATCCAGCTTGCAGGTAATCGTCCGAATCGATTCAGCCGCTCAAACATAACTTAACTACGATTATGGATTTAAATAGGATTGTTGAAGAAAACGTGTCCGATGCTATAATTGAGAAACCAATCAAATTTAGCGTTTGCAAAAGGGATTTTGAAATATTCCCCCCAACTCTTGGAAAGATGCAGATTTTGTCAAAGCATTACTTGATGCTTGATATTGACGAAACAGCGTTTGAAGAATCTCCGCACATTGAGGCAATGAGGATTTGCGTAGATAAGACAGACATAGTTTGCGAAATAATGGCCGTAGCCGTTAGTTCGTCAAAGCAGGAGTTGTTTGACAATGATAGGATAAAAGGATTAACGGAGTTTTTCAAATGGAACGCAAACCCGAAAGATTTTAGCACGGTTATTCTTGCTATCCTAACGCAAGTTGATTATGTAAATTTTATAAGCTCTATTCGATTGACAAAGACCTTGCGGCAAAACGAGCCGAAAGCTTAAAATCGGGCAAGTCGAGTAGGGCGGTAGGTGGTCGCTCGATATGGGGAAGTGTCCTTGACAATGTGTTGTCGAAGTACGGTTGGACGTTGGATTACACTTTGTGGGGAATAAGTTTCCAAAACATAACGATGCTGCTTTCTGACAGCATAAGTGTGTTCTTTGAAAAGGACGGTGACGATGATGTTACGATGGATGCCGATGACATTGACAATATTGATATGATTCTTAAAAACTTTAATTGATATGGCACAAGGTTTACATT
Source organism: Paludibacteraceae bacterium (assembly GCA_028694215.1). Lineage (GTDB taxonomy): Bacteria > Bacteroidota > Bacteroidia > Bacteroidales > Paludibacteraceae > DUQS01. Next base: position 55,860 of record JAQUTW010000004.1, read on the forward strand.
TCGAGATAACAGGCGACCACGATGGTCTTGACAAGGCATTGAAAGAATCAAGGCAAGGTCTGAAAGATACCGCTAAAACTGCGGAGGAACAAAGTAACGGAATCGAATCGTCCATAAAGAAAATCGGTGTTGCTGCCGGAGTAACTTTCGGTGTAGCCCAAGTAAAGAGCTTTGTTCAGGAAGTCATCAATGTTCGTGGCGAGTTTCAGAAACTCGACATCGCCTTTGAAACGATGATAGGAAACAAAGCCGAATCCGACAAACTTATGGCGCAGGTCATAGACACTGCCGCCAAAACCCCTTTTGATTTACAAGGCGTAGCCAACGGCGCAAAACAATTACTTGCATACGGTCTTGAAGCAGACCAAGTAAACGGAACGCTTATCCGTCTTGGCGACATCGCCGCTGGTCTTGGTGTTGATTTGGGACGTTTGACCTACCTCTACGGAACAACGATGACACAAGGCCGTCTTTATACGCAAGACCTTAACCAATTCACGGGTGCAGGTATTCCTATGATTAAGGAGTTGGCATTGCAGTTCGGAGTTGCCGAGAAAGACGTTAAAGGCCTTGTCGAAGCTGGTAAAGTCGGTTTCCCCGAAGTTCAGAAAGTAATCGAAAAACTTACCAGCGAGGGCGGCAAGTTCTACAACTTAATGGAAAAGCAGTCCGCCTCTTTGTCCGGTCAAGTAGCCAACTTGGAAGATTCTTTCAGTCAAATGTTGAACAATATCGGCGCACAAACCGAAGGTGTTTTGTATAAAGGCATTGAAATCGCCAGCAGCCTTGTTGAAAATTACGAGCAGGTTGGAAAAGCAATCGGCGGTCTTATTGTTGCATACGGTTCGTATAAGGCAGCCTTAATGAGCATATCCGCCATAAACAAATCAATGGCTACCGTTAAACATACGGAAGAAGCCAAATCGTTATTTGATTTACTTGCTGCAGAACAAAAGGAACAGGTTTCAAAGCTCGGTCTTGAAGTCACATCAAAGGAATACTACCAAACCGTCAAGAAAGAAATAGAAATCAATTTAAAGGCATCGTCTATAACTCTTGAAAAGGCACGTGCCGAAGTTGTCGCTTCAAGCCAAACATTATCAGCAAAACGTGCCGAATATGTTTCTGCAAAAGAACTTGAAATACAGAAAAAAGCTGAACTTGTTACTGTCCGTGCAACAGGTAACGCGAAGAAGATTGCAAACGTAGAAAGTCAATTGTCTGCCGCATCCTCAAAACGTGAGGCTGCCGCTATTCAGTTTCAGTCTGCATCACGTGATTTTAACGCAAAGAAAACAGCCGTTGAAACAGCCGCAAAAAGAAATAACACGTTGCAGACTAATGTGAACACGGCTTCGCAAAATGCAAATGCAAGCGCAACGAATATACTTTCAGTTGCAAAAACCAAGTTAGTCACTGCGTTGAATAAGGCGAAAGCTGCTGCGTTGGCAAATCCTTGGATGTTATTGGCTGCTGCTGTCGCTGTTGTAGCTTACGGAATATACAAACTCGTAACACGTGAAACGGAGTACGAGAGAGCACAAAGGAAAGTTAATGATGCCATTCAAGAACACAAGGATAAACTTGAACAGGACAAACAGGAATCGCAGAAATATCTTGGAATAATCAACGATACCACTTTAAGTTTAGCTGCTCAAACGAAAGCGTGGACAGATTTACAGAAAGTGTCTGAAGCGTTCAAAGGATATTCACCAGCCGAACTCCAAAAAATGACACCGGCAGAACAAGCAAAGATTTTGGCGGACTATCAATCAAAATCAGAAAAACAAAATAACACTTCTCTACAAAAACAGTACGAGGATGACATAAAGCGTATTCAAGGAAATATAGAAGCAGTTAAAGCAGGTGGAAATAATCAAGGTTCTGCAGCAGCTTTGATTGCACTTAATAAAGAACTTGAAGTTGCAAAATTGGGTTTAAAAAATATCACAGATGTAATCCGTGAGCAGGATAATGCCGAGAAACTTGCCAACATGACTTCCGAACAGCGCATTGCACATTGGCAAAAAGAGATTGACAAGAACAAAGAAATAATCAACGATGCAATATTAACTGGTAAGACATACGATAAAGTAACTGCCAAAATAGACGAGTATCAAAAACTGATTGCCAGCGAGAAGAGGGCAGACACAGAATCAAATGTTCACAATAAAGAACATTATGAAACAAAAAAGAAAGATGCGGAGTTGAAACTTGCTAAAATGGACATTTCCCAAAAAGGCAGCACCGAATGGAACGAGCAGGAAAAAATAATCAAAGATGCCGAAACAGCATTGAAAGCATGGGGCGACAAGACAGAAAATGCGTTTGCCAAAGCCTACAAGGAATCACTGCAAAAGGCATCCGATGCCGCTATTGAGGTTGAAAAGAAGCGTACAAAGGACAAGAAGAAGTTGATTGACATCGACCTGAAACAAACGATAGACGGAATTGAAAGGGAACGCAAGGAGTACAAGAAAGAGTATGGCTCAAAGGCGGATACTTCTGCTTTTGACCGTAGAATAACATCTGCAAAATTGAAGGCAGAAATTGACTACGACGATGTCGATAAAGAGTTTGAAAAGTTTTATAAGGAACTCGAAAAATCGAACAAGCAACTGCAATTCGACCTCGATATTTCTGCGCTAAATGACGAACTCGAAGCGGCTACCGGAGTTACCGAGCAGTTAAAGATTCAAGACACAATCCGTGAAAAGATGAAAAATCGTGAAATGGAAAAAATCGGCGAAGAGGAAAAGGAAGATTTGAAGAAAGTCCGTGAAGAGGGTGGTGATGTACAGAAAGTTACCGACCATTACCAAGAAAAGCGTGAAAAGACAGAGGCGAAGTTCAAAAAGGAAGACATTGGGGAAGAAATAACCGAAAGGACAAAATCCTACAAGGAGTATGCTGAAAGGGTTATTGAAATTGAGAAGTGGAAAAAGGAACAGATTAAGGCAATCAACAGTAATGATGATTTCACAGCAAGTCAAAAGGAAGAGCGTGTAAAGCAGACCGAACAGATTGCAGAGTTCAACACGCAAGATGCCGCTACCACCATATTGGGTGCTGATGCCGAAATTATCGAAACAGAACTTAACGGAATCGTTGCAGATGTTGAAGGTCAGTCGCTCACTACGATAATGGCTAATATAGAAACGCTTCGTGGCGAGATAAAAAAATTAAAGAAAGAAGGCGGCGACCCTGCTAAAGTAGCTAAAGCCGAAGCTGCGTTGGCAGCATCGTTGAATAAAGTAAACGAAGCGCAAAACGATGTTGGCGACAGCAGCAAAAAGACAGGCGACAAGATGGAGTTGTCCTATAAGGGTGCTACTAATACATTGAAGAATGTCGTTACCGTCTGCAACGATATTAGTTCCTCTTTCGGCGATATGCTTTCAGATGCTGGCAGTGATGCGTTGAGTACGATTACGAATGTTGCAGGAATGACGATTTCGATGATAACTTCCATACAATCCATATCTGGTGCTGCCGCTGCTTCAATGTCTGCAGTAGAAAAGGCTTCCGTAATCCTTACAATCATATCTGCCGCCATAGCCGTTGTTATGGCAATCGTCAATGTTATGAGTAAATATTTCAGCAAGAGCGCACAGATACAGGAACAGATTGAAAAAAGTAAGAAACGTATCGAAGAGCTAAAAGTTACATACGAGGAACTTGAACGTTCGATGAAGAAAGCTATCGGAACAGAATACTACCAAAAACAGATTGAACTTGTAAAAAATCTAAACCAGCAAGTAAAAATATACGACCAAGCCATATTGGATGCGCAAGAAAAAGTTGATGAATCTGGTACTGACAAGAAAAAGGAAAAGGCGCAAGAACAGCTTGATGATTTGGAAAAAGAAAGAAATGAAGCGATTGACAAGGCAGACGACAACATTGATTCGTTTTACAAAGAATTAATTAGTACCGATTTGAAAAGTTATTCAGAAAGTCTTGCCGAAAGCATCGTTGAAGGATTTTCAGATGGTGTGTCTGATTTGGGTGCAGTATGGGATGAGGCTTTTGACGAAATGATGAAAGGCATGATACAGAAGCAAATTTCAATGCAACTTGAAAGAAACTTGTCGAGAGTGTTTGATACAGTGAAATCGGCTTTTGGTGATGGCGACCAAACTCTATCACAGAGTGAAATTGATGCTATTAAGTCGCAGTATGAAGCAGCAGAGGCTCTTTCCGAATCACAGATGAACGAGTACAAACGATTGATGGAAGAACTTGGCTTGACAGATACTGCGGAACAGAGTGCCGAAAAGAAAGGTTTTGCCGCAATGTCGCAAGATACCGGCGATGAGTTGAACGGTCGTTTTACAGCAATCCAAATATCGACTGCGAGCATCGACACCAATGTGATTGATATTCGTAGAATCAACGCAGAAATGCTTGAACGTGTGAAAGAAGGTGCATACCATATCGACGTAATATCTGGAATTGCTGAAAATCAGCTTATCGAACTCCGTGCAATAAGCGCCAATACAGCTGCACTCAAAGAAACGAATTTACGCTTGAAGAAGATAGAGGATAACACGAATAAACTTTGATAATACTATGGAAAGGAAGAAATTTATCGACGCAAGGAACGAACTCCTCGCAACGATGATAAAGGACAAGCATTGCGCTAAAAGTGTAGCAGCCGTCAGAAGTTGCTCGTCAATCAAAACTCTTGCATCCGTTCTCGGAAAGTTCCGCATCGAGTTGGCAGGCGAGAATTTTCCGACGATAAGTTGGTTGCGAAAGTGGTTTACATTTGAGCGTGAAGTACTTGCAGACAACGGTGTCCTATTGGACTGTTGGAAAGAAATTACAAACTACGAAAAGGAAGTTACTTTTCTATTTGGTCATAGTTGTTTAACTGTTGAATCAAGGCATATTCCTATTAAGTACATAGTGTGCCGCAATCAGTCGAAAGTCAGGATTTATGCCGATGGCTTTTCTTTGTGGCACGTTTTGCTGCAAGATGAATCGGAGTGCGAGATTGTTGAAAAATCAGAACACAGCAGAATTATATTAATCGACAAAAGGAAGAAGCTATGAATATATCACTTAATGGCGCTAACATCACAACTTTCGGCTTGACGATGTTGAAAGGCAGCCTCGACAATCTTTTGAAGCCAGCCGAAATGAAACCGCTTGTGCTTAACGAAAATTCAAGTATTGACGGATCTATTGCCATAACGTCAAGCAGAAAGGTAAAAGCACGTGACGTGTCCGTATCGTTTTTGGTAAATGCCAATAGCAGACTTTTGTTATCGCAACGTATAGATTCGTTAATCCAATCACTTATCAATGGAGATATGGACGAATATAGCAACTACACAGGTGTAAATTCTTTATCCATAAATGACATAAGAAAGATATTTCGGCTTGTTTACCTACGTTTTGACAAGTATGCAGGTTTTGGTGCCAACAGCGCAACCGTGTCAATCCAATTTAAAGAACTCAATCCAAACGACAGGTAATTATGAGAGATATAACGATATATGCGCAAAATGGCGATGTTCGATTTGTTGCGCCGATAACAGACAGTTGCGAGCGTGTGCATAATTTGCAGACAGAAAACCATGTGTCGCTTGTATTCAACTATGATAGCAAAACCGTTTTTCTTGCAGGCGACTATGTTGTGTATAGAGGCGAGCGTTTTAGTTTGATAGAACCGTATTATCCTGAACGAAAAGCTACAAACCATTACTATTATGATGTAAAGTTCAAAGCAGTTGAGGAACACTTTATCAGACCTATATTTTTTCGCTATGTAAGTGTCGGTGCTCAGACGTGGAAAGAACCGGAGTTTTACTTAAATGCCAACTTGCAGACAATTGCTGAAATCATAATCGATTCACTTAACCGTGCAAATTTTGGCGTTACATTTACATTGCCGTTCAATAACACTTATGCTGATACAGAACTTAAAGCGTTGTCGTTTTCAGGAGTTAATATTGCTGATGCCATTAGTTACATTGCAGAACAGTTTGAAACTGAGTGGTGGATAGAGGGCGGTAATATACTTCATTTCGACAAGTGCGAGTACGGCGATTTTATCAATCTTTCCGATGAGTATGAAGAAGTTGGCGAAGTTTGGAAGAGTAGAGGAGTTAAAGATGTGCAGGTTTCAGGCAATAGTGAGAATATCCCTCAACGTGTCTATGCTTACGGAAGTGAAAGGAATATCACACGTCAGACTACCAGCGTTGGCAATATGAATGTCAGTTACGCCAAACGCCTGCATCTCAATGAATCCTTGTATCCTAACTTTTGCATCGAAGTTCCGAACGTTACTTCAGGGATTGAGGAAGTCAAGTTTTTTGACGACATATATCCACGCCGTGTCGGGACGTTAGGTTCTGTACGTGTCGCAGGAACGGCTGAATTTCCTATATACTATGTCCACGATAATGTTATACCTTCAATGTTTAACCCTCGTGAATTGCTTATAGATGGTTGTACGATGATGATGCGCTTTGTAAGTGGTTATCTTAACGGACGTGATTTTGAGGTAAATTGGCACGCTGAAACTGACGAGTGGGAAATCATCAACCAGACAGAAGATGAAGTCCAGATACCTATGGGCGCATTCATACCACGTGTAGATGATGAGTATGTACTTTTGAACATGAGAATGCCGCAAGTGTATATATCACTTGCGCAGCAAGAGTTGGCTGAAGCTGCCTTAAAGTATGTTGAAAAACTTTCGCAATCAGTTCCCGAAACCACGTGCGACAGTGAACCTACTTTTTTCAGAGAGCATAACGTAAGCCTTAACGTCGGCAGTAAGGTTCAACTTACTTGTTCGCATTTCCGTGAAGGGATTTTGCAGAGCCGTGTCATTCAGTATAGCCATCCGTTGAACGATATTTACAATGTTAGTTTTACTTTATCCAGCGGACGTGTTACAGGTCGTTTAGCAGCAATTGAAAATGCCATTTCCGAATCTGTTTCAGCCATTGACGGCGTGCAACAGGTAACACGCTCAATAAGCCGTCAGAGTTGGCACAACGCAAAGGAAATGAGTGAAATGCTTGATTCGTTGGTCAAGGAAATGGTGCTTGTAGGAGTAGAGGAAAATCAGTTTGTCTTGACTTGTGGCATTAGCTTGAACAATCTAATTAATACGTTTTCGTTCACAAAGGGAAAACTTGTACATACTGTGTATGACGGCGAATGGGTAATTCCTGTAACTGATGTCGATTTGGCTAATTATGACGATGACACTCCATACTATGTTTATGCGAAGTGCAGCAAGTCAAGTGTCGATGATGCCCTAATCGTGCTATCTGCGAATAAGGTCGAATGCGAAGCCGTAGCAGGGTATTATCACTTTCTGCTTGGCATATTGTCGAGCAAGTTTGAAGAAAAAAGGGTTTTCAATGAAACAAGCGGATTGACACAAATTGCCGGTGGAACAATCACCACTCAAGTTATTCAAGATGCTAACAGAAATCTTATCATAGACTTTTCGTCAGTGCCTCCGAGAATAATAGCACGGAACGGTGCGAAGATAAGCGGCAACATCGAGTTCAACACCGAGACAGGCGAAATTGTTGATTACAATGCGCTGCTTGCGAGAATCGGTTTGATAGCTGATGAAACAGTCGATAACCTCGAAATTGGTGGCAGGAACTTGTTGAAGATGAAACAGTTGAACGCTAAAAATATTGTTGGAAATAGTACGATAGATAACGATAACTCGACAGAGATAGTTTTACACTGCAATCATAGTAGTTGGTCGATATTACCTATATCTAACTCGGTAGCCTTACTTGGTAAGAATCAGGATTTTGTAGTTTCGTTTGAATATAGAAACGCTGATGCTAATTTCGGTTTTGAAGGTACTGCTACTTCTGGGACTGCTGAACGTATATTTACTAATGACCAAGTCGCAAGCTATATACAAGTCGCAAATGCAGGTTGGAAAAGGTTTTCAAAATCATTTAACAGTGGAAATTGTGATGATTTCGGAGGATTAAACTTTCGTGGTACTGCAGATGTTCGTCATATAAAGATAGAGATAGGTACGAAATTTACTGATTGGACACCAGCTCCTGAAGATATACAGAGCGATTTGGATATACTGACATCAATGAAAGTTGGCGGTGAAAACTTATTCCCGATAGACAGGGTTGATTCGTTTTCGGGACTGATATTGGAAAACTGCATCTTTTCACAAACCGTTGCCGACACAAGGGATAGCGTTCAATTTTTTGTTCAAATATGGAACGATAGTAATCTGCTGTTCAATCAAGTAAAGCTTAATTGTGTTGCTGGCGTTAACTACATGAAGTTTACTATAAACGAAAGTCTTGAGTGTACAAGGTTTAGGTTTGGAATCAACGGTTCTGTCTATAACAACGATGCAAGTTTCGGACTGAATAGTTTCGGCGCAGGCGGTTACGTTTTCCAATTCCGTTTAATTGGTACAACGCAAGGAAGCGTATCGTTTACCGATGTTCAGTTGCAAAAAGGCAATATGCCCACATCTTATCAGGCATACGTCAAGCACTTGACAGATGCACTTAACTGTAGCACTGATATTGCAGGCGGTTTGGTCATGACGACGTTGCTTATGCTCCGCAATACGTTGAAACAAGTAATCAGCGGAATGTCTGGTCTTGATACCGACAATGTAGCGATGTGGAGTGGTGGCGATTATGCGAAAGCGTGTGCAGCAGCTCTCGGCAATGATTTTATGCCGATACTACTTACAAAGGCAGGATATGGATCTAATGTCGGAATATTGAGTGTTGAGGAAGACTGTATCATTGTTGAGAAAGACGGTAGAAAAGTGTATATTACCACTAAAAGTATTGATGATTCCAACATTGTAGGCAATCCCCAACACCTTATATATAATGGTAATATCAGCAAAACTTTGCCTGCTGGCATATACACGATTGTCCTTGATGGCTTCAGCGTTACTTCATACGTGTCGGCGTACTTGAAGAAAGGATATACTATGAAAAATACCGGTGGTGAGACAATTGTATTTCCTGCAGGTAACGTTGTTATGACAACGTATGTAGAATTGGTGTTCGGTGGTGAGACAATTAATCTTGCTACGATACACAATAATATTGTCAATAATGATGAAAGTACAGCACACAATCAATCGCAATCGACTACACAACAAATACAAGGAACAAGTTACGATAGGGTATTTAGTTCCGATACTATAGTTCGTCTTGTCATACGCCATTCAGTAACTCCTTATAACTGTGATAATACTGACTATGGTGCTAATATCAGTTCAGGTACTTATAAACTTACTATCAACGAAGAGAGGCGATTGACACTTATCGGTAAAGACGGAATAGCAGTAACTGTAGGAAGTACGAATAAGTTTACATTAAAGGAAGTCGGCAACTCTTTAATGATGAATTTTACAGGGAAAATAGGCGAAAGAACAGGTAATTTAACGGTCGATAGTAATGGGTTTGTAAAATTTTCTTGATAAAAGCGTGTACAATATACACATTTTCATTATCTTTGCGCTATGGTTGTGATAAGTTTGCATGTGTCAATCAGAAGCACTAAATCCTAATCTTTGTCGAGTAGTGGCGTTCTTACTGTTGTCAGGAAAGATAACCAGATAATCGAATTTGAAAATGGAGAATAAGAAAAAGACATCCAAACGCTACCAAGCCGAATTTGTCTTGGCCTGCGTGGTGATTTTCATCGGGCTTGGCCTCTCGATTGCCGGATTCGTCGTGCCGCCGGTCGGCGAAGTGTCGGGGTCGGTCATTTCCATACTCGGTATCACGCTCACGTTCGGCGGCTCGATACTCGGCATCAACATCAAGTTCGACGCCAAATACAACCAGACGGTAGAACGCATTAGAAAAGAATTAATCGAAAACAATCATGAAGAAGATAGCTCTAATTAGTGGCCACAGAGGTCGTGGCACAGGCGCAGTAGGATTGCAAATTGACGAAGGCGCCGAAACCATTTGGCTGCGCAACCGAATCGAAGACCATTTGTGCCAAAAATATAACATCGTTCCGGTGGTCGATTGCGACACCGATAATCTTAATACGGTTGTCAAGGAATTGCGGCACGAATTGTCAAAAACAGACATTTGCATCGACATCCACTTCAACGCTTCGACGGCAGCGAGCGCCAACGGTGCGGAGGTGCTGATACCCGCCAGTGCAACATCGGACGAAAAGAAGCGTGCGGGGGAACTGCTGCAAGTTGTCTGCGACACGCTCGGCATCAAGTCGCGCGGAGTTAAGGACGAAGCCAGCGGACAGCACGGTAAATTGGCGATGCTATCAGGTTTCGATTGTGTAAACATGCTGTTGGAAGTCTGCTTCGTCAGCAATCCTACCGACAGCAGCAAGTACCTCGCCAAGCGTGAGATTCTTGCGCTAAATATAGCAAGGTTAGTCAGTGGCTGGTTAAGCTAAAACTTAACAATGGAAGAGCAGGTTCTTGAAATAGTGAAAAACATCACTGCGGAACGTGAAGCGGACGGAATAGAGCCGACACACTCTCTGCTGTTTGATGTAATAAACCGCTGTAGTACATTTCACGTCAGCGAGGACGATTGCAGGAAAGCGTTGAGGAATTTAGCCATACGCAATGAGCTTGTTTTCGGAAGGACGATAAACGACTACTATTTTAAGGCAAACTAAACCATACAATCATGGAAGATATTTTCGATTACAAGGAACCGCCGAGAGGCTGCTTTTGGACTTTCATCTTGGTTCTCGCCATCGTCGGTACAGCAATAGTGATGTGCTGCTCGTGCAAAACCATTCAGCAAAGTACGGAAAGTACATTGATTATTCGCAACGATACGGTTGAAAAATTAGTACCTTACGCATTGCCCCAAGACAGCAGTACGTTGATGGCGTTACTTGAATGCGATAAGAACGGACGTGTCGTCATCCGTAATTTCGACTTGCTTCAAGGGAAAAATGCGTTGCTATTATTTCGGATTGATAGTCTCGGACACCTGTTGGCGAAATGCAAAAACAGCATAGACACCATCTACGTTCCGGTACGTTCCACATCGACTTCCATTGTGTCCGATAATAAGGAAACGAAAATTGTAACCGTTGAACGGAACTTGAACGGTTGGGAAAAATTCCAGATATGGGGATTTTGGATTTTAATATTAGTAGTTGTCTGTTATTTCGCTTGGAAATACCGAAAGCCAATTCTTAAGTTCGCCCGCAAAATTATACTGCATATTTGATTTCTTTCATAAGATGATTAGTTAGGTGGAACGCCTTCGTTGTGAAACGAGGGCGTTTTTTTGTCGTAAAAAGGGCATAAAAAAAGGGCAAGTCCGTTAGACTCGCCCTTTTTTAGTCCGTGTTTTAGTCCGTGACCTTTGTAACTTGCTGATTTTCAACATAGGTTGTGGTGCCACCAGGAATCGAACCGGGGACACAAGGATTTTCAGTCCTTTGCTCTACCAACTGAGCTATGGCACCATTGCCTTTTTGCGGTTGCAAAGGTAATGCTTATTTTTGTATTAAGCAAAAGAAAAATATATTTTATTCTAAAAAAAAGTTAATAAACTAATGGCTAACTATTTGACAATCACTTTTTCTGTCAAATTATCCATTTTTAGAATATAAATACCGGTTTTTAATGTAATGGCATAATTGCCGGAATTGAGTTTGATATTGTCTCTTGTTAAGCATTTGCCGGTTAAGTCAAAAATAGCTAATTCATTGACGGATTGAGTAATTGATAAATGTAAAGTGTTATTTGTTACGAAAAAACGATTAGCTGGAGCAGCGTTGTTAGTGAGTTGGGTATTTTCTCGTTTTTTTACTGCCTCATCCCATGATTTTGCTACGCGAATACCGTCAATTACAAGCCAGTTAGATGCACTGTAACTGCGTAAAATGATGTTTGCAGGATTAATGTCAACTAAGGCATTGTCGGTCAAAGGTCCTATTTCCGCTGTTGCAGGTTCACTTTCGGGGAAAGTATCGAATACAAATAAAGAAACAGCATCATTATTTTCACCTGATATTATGGTGTATTTTAAGACAATAAGATAGGTTTTTGATGAATTTAAGGCTGTAGAACTATATATTTTATTGGCGTTGTTGCCGAAAGTAAGTCCTATTTTATTATCTGTGGTAATAAATATTCTACCTCTGAAATTAAAGTTACTGCCATCTAATTTGTTGTCGCGCAAACTGAAAAACCAACCGTCTTTAGCAGCGATTGTTGGTTGAAACATAAAAGCGACGTATAAATTTCCGGAAGTGGTTTCTGTAAAACCTTTGTGTAATTAGTTACTGTCTTCTATGTCGAGCAGTGCAGCGTTACCAATATTCGATTCTGCATAATTTTCAAATGTAAGTCCGTTTGTTACGCCGACGGAAGAACTTGCTCCGTATTGGGTAAACCATCCGTGTGAAGTAAGATAATCCCCTTGTGTGTAATCGAAATCTTCAACTAATAATTGGGCATAAGTAATGTTACATATTACTGATAATAAGCATAGTAGGGTAATTTTTTTCATTTTTGTCAGAATAAATGTTTACAATAAGTTTATTTTACAAAGATAATCGAATTTATTCGAGATAAAAAATTTGATTTTCTATGAAAAAATAGGTATCTTTGCGATTAATTTTAACTTAAAAAACAATTTATATTTAATAATGAAAGCGTGTGTGTTTCCGGGACAAGGTGCCCAATTTGTTGGCATGGGTAAGGATTTGTATGATACTTATCCGTTGGCAAAACAAATATTTGAACAAGCCAATGATATTTTAGGTTTTAAAATTACAGATATTATGTTTGCAGGTACTGATGAAGACCTGCGACAAACCAAAGTTACACAACCTGCAGTGTTTTTACATTCAGTAATTTCTGCTTTGGTTTTAGAGGAGAAATTTGTTCCTGATATGGTCGCCGGACACTCTTTGGGCGAATTTTCAGCTTTGGTAGCTGCAAAAGCCTTATCTTTCGAAGATGGACTTAAATTGGTTTCTGCCCGTGCTAAAGCGATGCAAAAAGCTTGTGAGAAGCAACCATCTACCATGGCAGCCATTATTGGGTTGGCAGATGATGTAGTTGAAACCGTATGTGACGAAACCGAAGGTATTGTGGTGCCGGCTAATTATAATTGTCCAGGTCAGGTGGTTATTTCCGGAACAGTAGCGGCAATAGATGTTGCTTGTGAAAAAATGATGGAAGCAGGTGCGAAACGTGCATTGAAACTTGCGGTTGGTGGAGCATTCCATTCTCCTTTGATGGAACCGGCAAGAGTAGAATTGGAGTCTGCCATACAGACAGTAAATTTTCATGAGCCCGTTTGTCCTATTTTTCAAAATGTAGATGCAAAACCACATACCGATACAAACGAAATAAAGAATAACTTGATTGCTCAGCTGACGGCTTCTGTCAGATGGTCGCAGTCTGTGAACAATATGATAGCGGCAGGAGCCGATACGTTTAGTGAGTACGGTCCGGGACAGGTTTTAAGAGGGCTGATAAAAAAAATCAACAAAGAAGTAACCTTGGAATAAATGTATAACCCGTATCAAATAGTAAATAATATTTATTATGTCGGTGTAAATGATCGGCATAAAATGTTTTTTGAAAATATGATTCCGCTGCCAAATGGTGTTTCATATAATTCGTATTTGATTGTAGATGAAAAAGTTGTTCTGATTGATACCGTAGATACTGCCTTTTGTGAACAGTTTTTACGACAGATAAAAGAAATACTCGGAAATCGTGTGGTAGATTATGTGGTGGTTGATCATATGGAACCAGATCATTCGGCTTCGTTGTTGGCTTTAATTCGTGAATACCCTGAAATACAAATAGTTGGTAATGTAAAAACAATTAGTATGATTACCGGCTTTTATGATATTTGCAAAGGTTTTTATGAAGTTGGTGATGGTGATACGTTGTCAATAGGTCAACATCAATTGCAGTTCTATTTGACGCCTATGGTGCATTGGCCTGAAGTGATGATGACTTATGACGTAACCGATAAAATACTTTTTTCGGCAGATGCGTTTGGGTGTTTTGGTACGTTAGATGGCGCGGTTGTCGATGCTAAATTGCAGTCGTTGGATAAATATTGGCATGAGATGTACCGTTATTATGCCAATATTGTCGGGAAATACGGCTCTGCTGTACAACAGGCTTTCAAAAAATTGGCAACTTTATCAATTGAAACGATTGCTTCCACGCATGGACCTATTTGGACGAGTAACCGTTTACCTCAGGTAATGTCTGTTTATGATAAATTGAGTCGTTATGAAGGCGAAAAGGGAGTGGTTGTTGTGTATGGCTCTATGTATGGGCATACAGAAGAAATGGCAGAAACGGTTGCACGTGGAATTGTTGAAAATGGAATTCCTGTTGTATTGCATGATGTTTCTAAATCGCATTCTGCCGATATTTTAGCCGATATTTTTAAATATAAGGGACTTATTATAGGAAGTCCAACTTATTGTAATGGTTTGTATCCGGAAATTGCTTCGTTGATTAACAAATTAGAAGTACGTGGTGTAAAGAATCGTATTTTTGGTGCCTTTGGCTCTTTTACATGGGCGGGAACTTCTGTGAAAAATTTGAATCTTTTTGCTGAAAAAATGGGATGGGAGCTGATTGGTACCGTGGAACAAAAGCAATCATTGTCGCTTGAAAATTCTAAATCATTACTTGAATTATGTAACAGTATGTCATTATCAATAAAATAATTAACTAAAAAAATTAAATGTTATGAGACTAATCATTGAACCCGATTATGCAGAAGTTTCAAAGTGGGCAGCTGCTTATGTTGCAAGTAAAATCCAACAAGCTAATCCAACGTCTGAAAAACCTTTTATTTTAGGATTGCCAACAGGTTCTTCTCCTCTTGGTATGTATAAAGAATTGATAAAATTGAATCAACAAGGCGTTGTTTCGTTTAAAAATGTTATTACATTTAATATGGACGAATACATTGGTTTGCCAGAAGAACATCCACAGAGCTATCATTCTTTTATGTGGAATAACTTTTTTAAACATATTGATATTCAGAAAGAAAATGTAAATATTTTAAATGGTAACGCTGAAAATGTAGATGCGGAATGTGAACGTTATGAAGCCAAAATTAAAGCAATGGGTGGCATTGATTTGTTTTTGGGAGGCATCGGACCTGATGGTCATATTGCGTTTAATGAGCCGGGATCTGCTTTGAAATCGCGGACACGTGTAAAAACATTAACTACCGATACCATCATTGCTAATTCACGTTTCTTTGATAATGATGTTAATAAAGTTCCAAAAACGGCTTTGACAGTTGGTGTAGGAACTGTTTTAGATGCCAAAGAGGTGCTTATTATTGTAAACGGACATGGAAAAGCTCGTGCTTTGCGTCATGCAGTTGAAGAGGGTATTACACAAATGTGGACAATTAGTGCCTTGCAAATGCATCCAAAAGGACTTATAGTGTGCGATTATGATGCTTGCTATGAATTAAAAGTAGGAACATACAAATATTTTTTGGATATAGAAAAAGAAAATTTGGATTCTCAAACCTTATTGCAATAAGGTCAAATATATGAAATATACTTCCTGTTTTTGACGGGAAGTATTTTTTAATCTGTAAAGTAAAAATGAAAGAACATCCGCGTTACGAAGTTGAAGAAGGCATCAATGGTTGTTTACTGATAAAAGATACCTATGATTGTGATTTGACGTCGTTGACTAAGCATGCTTTGGCATTTTTGGAACAACAATCGTCCAACCAAAATATGCACCGTACGCTTATTGTTACCGATATTAATGGTGACGAAATGGTTTGTGAAATGTTTTATGCTACCATTCAAAAAATTATTCGCGACAAGTCGGTGAATAGTGTTATATTTATTGGTAATGATTTGTATTCGCAAAAGCAACTATTTGATATACAGGATAAAAGTTTTTTTAAGACAACCGATGAGTTTTTGGCCTCTGACACTATCTCAAAACTTCATAATGAGGCAATCTTGCTTAAAATAGCACCAACATTTCATCTTAATAAGATATTGTCTCATTTGCAATTGCTGGTACATGATACCGTGTTGGAAACAAATTTTGATGCTTTGTTTCATAATATTGATTATTTTCGTTCAAAACTCAAACCTGCTACCAAATTGATGTGTATGGTAAAAGCTTCTGCTTACGGTAGTGGGTCAATAGAAGTTTCAAGGGCTTTACAACATTATAAATGTGATTATCTTGCTGTTGCTTATGTGAACGAAGGTGTGGAAATTCGTTGTGCGGGAATTCATTTGCCAATAATGGTTTTAGATCCTATGCCAACTGCTTTGCATCAGATGTTCGTATATAATTTAGAACCGGAAGTCTGTTCTTTTTTGATGCTGAACAAAATTTTGGAGGAAGCTAAACAAAAAGGGCTGACAGATTATCCCATTCATATTAAAATTGACAGTGGTATGCATCGTGCCGGTTTCGAATATGCCGATTTGGATAATGTTCTTGCCATCTTGAAATCGCAAAAGCAATTGAGAGTTGTTTCTACTTTTTCGCATCTTGCAGCATCGGAAGATCCGGAAATGGACGATTTTACCATTGGGCAGATAGAGAATTTTCGCCGATGTGCCGAAAAAATCAAACAGTCGATAGGTTATCCGGTTATGATGCATATTCTTAATTCATCAGGCATAGAACGTTTTCCTGAATATCAATTTGATATGGTACGTTTGGGAGTAGGCTTGTGGGGCGTTAATTGCAGAAATGAATATCTTTTGCGTAATGTCTGTACTCTGAAAACTAAAATTATTCAGATAAAGAAAGTCAAGGCAGGCGAAACTGTAGGTTATAATCGTAAAGGAAAAATAACGAAGGATTCGCTAATAGGCTTGTTGCCAATTGGTTATGCCGATGGTGTTAATCGTAGTCTTGGCAATGGCGTTGGATGTGTGCTGTATAATGGTGAAAAAGTTTCTATTGTTGGTAATATTTGTATGGATTTGATGATGATAGATGTTACCGGACTTGATGTTCATGAAGGTGCTGAAGTAACGGTTTTTGGTGATCAGCAAACAATTTCAGATATTGCAGTTAAGCAAGGGACAATTCCTTATGAAGTTTTAACGTCCATTGCTCCACGAGTAAGGCGTGTTTATTATAGATATTAAATTAAAACAAATGAAAAAAGAAAATAACAATAATACAGCTATATTGCTGATTCACTGTCCTGATTGCCCCGGTATTTTGGCTGCAGTCACCGAATTTATTAATCAGCATAATGGAAATATATTGTATTTAGACCAATATGTAAATCGTGTTGATAAAGTCTTTTTTATGAGAGTAGAATGGGATTTGGAGAAATTTCAGATTCCACGCGAAAAAATCGAAGATTATTTTCAAACGCTGTTAGGGTTACGTTTTAATATGAAATTTAACCTTTATTTTTCAGATATTAAGCCACGTATGGCAATTTTTGTATCAAAAATGTCGCATTGTCTGTACGATATGTTGGCGCGTTATACAGCCGGAGAATGGGATGTCGAAATTCCAATAATTATCAGTAACCATGAGGATATGAAACCTGTTGCAGATCGTTTTGATATCCCTTTCTATTGTGTGCCTATAACCAAAGAAAATAAGGCGGATCAGGAGGCTTATGAATTGAAATTGTTAGAAGAAAATAAAATAACATTTTGTGTATTAGCGCGTTATATGCAAGTAATTTCACCAGAATTTATTGAAAGATATCCGAACAAAATCATTAATATTCATCATTCTTTTTTGCCGGCTTTTGTGGGAGCAAAACCTTATCATGCTGCACACGAAAGAGGTGTGAAACTGATAGGAGCCACAAGTCATTATGTTACGACAGAATTGGATGGAGGACCCATTATTTATCAAGATGTTACACGTATCTCTCATAAAGATACGGTAGAAATGTTGATAGCAAAAGGTCGCGATTTAGAGAAGATAGTTTTGTCTAAAGCTGTAGAAAAACATATTGCACGTAAAATTTTGACTTATAAAAATCGTACCATTGTTTTTGAATAGAAATGGACGATACTTATTTAACCATAGTATCTTCATCGCAAGGAATTTACAAAGACAAAGGCAGTAAGTTCCTTTCTTTTGCTTTTCCTGTTTCGTCAGTAGAGGAGGCAATGCAATTGATTGACGGCAAACGCAAAGAGTATCATGATGCACGTCATGTGTGTTATGCTTATATGTTGGGCAAAGATCGTATCAATTTTCGTACAAATGATGATGGAGAACCGTCCGGAACGGCAGGAAAGCCTATTTTAGGACAGATAAATTCTAAACAACTAACTGATATATTGATAGTTGTGGTACGTTATTTTGGAGGAGTTTTATTGGGAACAGGTGGGTTGATTTTAGCTTATAAAAATGCTGCGATGGAAGCGTTGGCGGTTGCAAAAATAGAACAACGAGTGGTTGAGAGGACTTACACTGTTATGTTTGATTATGCAGCTATGAATGAGGTTATGCGTGTTATAAAAGACAATCAATTGACAATTTGTTCGCAAACACAAACGGAGAAATGTAAATTACTAATTGCGGTGCGTCAATCAATAGAAGAACAAGTGGTTAAGCGACTATCACAAATTCGTTCGTTAAAGATAGAATGATGATAACAAAGCAAAACAGCTAACTTTTTAGTTAGCTGTTTTGCTTTGTTGCCTCACTAGGGCATTGTTTTATTTTTTTATAAAGTATTGATTTTTAATGCAAAATGCTTATTTATAAATAAGTTACGTTTTTTCTTTTGTGTTTTTTTTGTTTCTTTTTTGTGCTTTTTTTCCCTTTTATTTTGTTTCGGTTGTGCAAATTTTGTATTTTTGCACAACCAAAAATATAATATATGGCAACAATAAACGCGTTTGTTCGTTCAACAACAAAAGAAACTGCAAATATACGTTTTCGTATAACTGATGGGAGAGGCATACAATTATTTGTGTCGTCAAAAATAGAAATAGAACCAGAATTATTTGATAAGCAAAAAGAACAATATAAAAGCCGTGCTATTGTTCCATACGAGAAAAGAGCTGCCATAAATTCTGCAATTCTTGAAGCAAAACAACGAATAATAGGAGTTTACAATCAATATAAGCCAAAAAATTCGATAGAATTAAAAAAATATATTGTCGGAAATTCTACTGCGGACAAAGAAACAAAAAAAACACAATCATTTTTTGATGTGTACGATATTTTTTTACAAAACAAAAAATGGAATGAAACAAGGAGAAAGCAATATGTATCTTTAAAATATTCCTTATTACGTTACGAATTATTTAATCATAATATTTTGATTTTAAATAACATAACATCTACAACCATTTATAATATTGAGGAATTTTTAAAATATGAAAATATAATAATAGAAAAACATCCATATCTTACTGCCAAATATCCAACAAAAGTGAGTTATCGTGGCGAAAATACCATAGTAGGAATGATGAGAAAAGTTGCCACTTTTATAAATTGGTGTTTACAGAACGATTATATCAAAAAAAACCCACTGATTAAATATACACGTAAAAAAGAGCTATACGGTACTCCGTTTTATCTCACAAAAGAAGAATTAGAACAAATAAATAATTTTGATTATACTACAATTGGACGTACAGCTCTTAATATTCAAAGAGATATTTTTTTATTTCAATGTGATGTTGGTTGTAGAATAGGTAATTTATTAGAGTTTACAGTAGAAAATTTGAATAATGGTTTTTTAGAATATGTACCAACCAAAACAAAGGGGGACAGATTAAATACAGTGAGAGTCCCATTGTCAAAACGCGCTTCCGAAATAGTAACACGTTATAAAGGTAGTAATAAATTACTCCCATTTATTTCTGCACAAAACTATAATAATGATATTAAAGATATTATAAGGTTTGCCGGTGTTGATAGAGTAGTAACAGTGATTAATCCTACCAATAGACAGGAAGAACATCGCAAAATATATGAAATTGCAAGTAGTCATCTTGCAAGACGTACATTTATAGGAAATCTATATAAGAGAGTGAGCGACCCTAATTTAATAGGGTCTATGAGTGGTCATGTTGAAGGTAGTAAAGCATTTGCACGTTACCGACAAATAGACGATGAGATGAAAAAAAATCTGATTAAATTATTGGAGTAAAATAATTATAAGTGTATATTTACTGCTAATTCTTCTAATCGTTCAATCTGTGCAATTGTAAGGTGTTTTTGCGTTTTTTTATAACCTGTTTTTTTCATTTCGTGAAAAAATTCACGGTTAAGCATTTTGCGCAAGCAATCTTCTGTTACGCCAATTTTGTCTGCATATTGTTGTTTTCCGATTCGTTTAAGGGGTGTTTCCATATTTTTTTTTTACATTTCTGTTATTTTTACAAATAATCTTGTCCCGGAAATATTATCTATTTCTTTAAAATTTTTACTCGGAAAACAGCCGTCTTCTTTGTACACTTCCTGCCATGTGTATAGCTTTTGCCTTTTATCAAAACCGACGATGTCGGCAATGTTCAAATCTTTGTATCGAAAATTATCAATTAATTTATTTACTGCATCTTTCAATCGTTCTTCGGTAAATCCATTTGCAATAACACGCTCCGATAATATCGCAAAAAATTCAGGTTTAGTTGTAGGAAAAACAGTTTTTAACCGTCCTATTTGCATAATCAAACAGTCGTTTGTAACTGTTTCGCCATGATAAATGGAAATTTCGCCATCAATTATTTTCGGCAAGGTTTCTACCTGCCTGAACAATTGCTGCGAGTTCGTCCGTGCCAAAATTTCGCTTACTTTCTGCATTTTCGGTTTTAAATTTAAAATTATTTTTTGCCCATTTTTTTAGCCTTAAATCAATCTGCCATGTTGGCTGCATTTCAAAACGCATTTTTGTACGGCTTTTGTTACATTCACGCCAATAGTCGTAAAAATCCCGTATCATTTCGCTGCCGTATTCAGAAACATAAGGTTTAAGACTTTCGTAAAATGCTTTTTCTTTTTCCTCAAAAGAAAAATTAAAAACATCGGGGTTGTGTGTGGCGACTTCAGTCGCTTTCTTTTTAGTATCTACGATAGTAGATACTTTTTCTTTCTTATTCTTACTCTTATTCAACTCGTTAGTAACCTCGTTAGTAACCTCGTTAGTAACCTCGTTAGTAACCTCGTTAGTAACCTTGAAATTTTTTTTAAAGGTGTACAACGTTTTTGCGCTTCCATTTTGCGTTTTAAAATCTAAAATACCAACCTGTTTAAGGCGGTTTCTTGCATTTTTGAGAGTAGGAAAACTAATATCTAAATCCGCCATAACTTTATGGTTATTTCGCTCAAAAGATTCTTTCCACGAAAGCTGATTGTTTATTTTCAATAAATAGAAAAAAAGTGCAATCTCGTTTGTTCGGAATGAATGGTATTCATGCGAAGTCCAAAAGTTATTTATGAAATCAATATAGCTCATTAATGTATTTTATTTTTGATTTTTGTAAAAATCATTTACTAATTTAGTAATATATTCTATCGGTTTTTCTTCTGACTTATTGCAGTACAGTATGATAGTACCGATTTTTGTAATAGTACTCCAGCGTAACTCTGTTACTTCTATTTGTGGACTGTTTGTTAAATAATTTGCTAATTCATTTAGCTTACTATTTTTTATTTGTGTGCAATCCATTTGCACATAATAAGAATTTATGCCGGGATAAACTTTGTAAGTCATATTACGATACTTTTATACGTTGTTTTTTATTTTTCTTTTGCAACAATATTTCTTGTTGTTGTTTTAAAATCGTAGCCGTTGCTTGTTTTCGATTTACTATTCTAAAATAGTGAGGATTATCAATTGACTTTAAATTAACATCATCGGATATTTCCTTAATGATAGGATAAGCATCGCCAATTTCTTTTTTGCGAATTTCGACACTTCCGACAGATTGAAATATTATAAAATTATCTGCATATTCAAAAAAAATTGGTGGCATTTCTTTAAAGGAGTGAGTTACGGCAAATACATCAGTTTCACGGTGCCGACGCATGGAAAAAATTTGCTTTATTTCTTTGGATGGTAACGAATCTAGATAGCAACGGCAATCATCTAATATAATAATTCCTTTTCTGAAATTAGCAATTGCTTGTATTGAAGTATTATCTTTCCATATATATTTACGTGATCCCGTAAAAATATAGTCAGATTTGATTTGAAGTTTCGTTTCTGCAATATTTTCCCATCCTTGTGTTGAGTAATCTTTAACAACTATTAATTGTCTGTTTTGTGTAGCAGATATTTGTTTTATAATTGTAGTTTTCCCACACCCAACACCACCGATTACACAGTTTAATTGTGCTATGCGTTCCATTATTCCGCCGTTTTTGTGGTATCTACTTGTTTTATACGTTCTTCAAAGGCACGTTCACGCGCCGTTAATGCAGCTTCTCTTTCTGCCAATTTCTCACGCTCAATATTCAATTTACGCTCTTTCAATGCTCCGGGAATTTGTGTGCCGTACATCATTACCAAACAAATAATAATCATGATAGATGGCGGAATTTCGCCGCCGGCTTTTTCGCAATAGTAGTTTACGGCATTGATAAAATCTTCCATCATGCCGTCATCCATGCGGCTATATGGCTCGCTGCTGTCCGCTTTTGCAACAAACTGCAAAGAGTGCGCACACATATTATCGGTTAGTTTTGCGACAAATTCGGCGGTAAGCTGCCTGCCTTTTGCGGTAACTTTCGGCTTTTCCGGTTCTTCCTGTTCGTCGAAAGTTGGTATTTCGTCCGGTACATCAACCGGTTCTTCCGTTATTCCCATATCTTGTTTGGGTTTGGAAAACTCGTTTTGAAAATCAACCAAATCGGCACCGAAAACGCTTTGTTTATCGGGTGTTTCTTTATTCATTAGGTCTTGTAAACTCATAATTTTGCTATTATATTGGTTAATGTGTCGGCAACTTCGCCAACGGTTTTTTGCTCAATTACTCTCACAATCTTGTTTTCAGCATTCAAAGCCACTGTAAGCACATAATTTACGCCCTCTATTTTTGCAACTTCCATACACACCTGTACTTCACCGTTGTCGGCATTCAGGCGGCGTTCTGCGGCTTCCAAAAGGTCTGACAGTAATTTGTCTGCACTCTCTTTTACCATTGGCAAAAATGGCTTAATGGCATTGATTTTAACTTTGTCGGAAAACGACATTTTTTGTTTTTCCATTAGTGCAACATTTTTTTGAGTTGTGAAATAGAGGTAATTTCAGGATTGACCTTGTGGGCAATTTCCACTATTTCGCGGTCGGACAAAACAAACGGGTAAAACCATTGGTTCCATTTCTCAATCGTGTAGCGTAAAAACATATTGGTAAGAATTTGCACCGGTTCTATTTTCCTGTTTTCGCGGGCGGTCAATCGTTCGGCTGTCGTTTCTAACAGCTGCACCGTGAGTGGCGACAAACGATTTTTGATAACTTCCCATAAATCAGCGGTATCCAAATTTGATATATGGTTTTCCATTTCGGTATTCCTATTTTCCAACTTTGATATTTCCTCTGTAAATCTATGGTTTTCGTCGTTTAGCTGCAAAAATTTTGTTTTATAGTCTTTGCAAACGGCGAC
>JAQUTW010000061.1:0-1613 GCA_028694215.1 Paludibacteraceae bacterium
GGTGGTGAAAGCCGTAGCTAATATATTTGAATTGGTATCTACAAATAAAATACGTTTGTAACCGCCAATTTTGTCGCCATCGCCTTCTGTATAAATATTGCATGATTGTCCGGCAATAGTTTCTTTACCCTTTTTCAAATCTTCGTCGTATTTTGCTTCTACCAAATAAGAATTTTCAAGGAAGCAATAAATAGTGCAATAGCCATAAGAACCTGTATAGGTATATTTTGTACCTTTTTTTGTGCTTTTGTCAAGGCTGTACCATGTAGTGCCGAGATAAATCTCTAATTCATCTCCTTTTTCGATACGTTGTTTTTTGCCATATTCGTCAAAAGTAAATATAGTACCGTCACTATACGTTAATTGTGCACAAGGAATCAGAAATACCTTTCCACTTTCAACTTCGTTAATTTCGTCTGTAACCTTCTTTAAATCAGACATTACACAACTTGACAAGAGAAATGCACCTACAAGAGAGATTGTAGCAATAAATGTTTTTTTCATTTTTAGATAAATTTTAATTAATAATTATAAGAAATAAATGATTGCAATTTTAAATGTTTTTTTTGCAATATGAAATTGTATGCAAAAATAAAGCTATTGTAGAGATTAGCTTGTCAAAGGTGCGTTAAAAAATGTCCGAATAAAAATTAAACGGACAGTTTTTTCATCCATTGGGTAGGGGTACAGCCTTCGTATTTTTTGAAAGCAGAGTAAAAAGTGGAACGTGAGTGAAAACCACATTCCTTGGCTATTCCTTCGATGGATACAGTCTTGGTTCTACCTTCGGTAAAGAGGCGTTTGGCTTCATCAATGCGCAAACGATTGATGACATCAAAAAAGTTGTGTTTCAAATGTCCGTTTATGGATTGCGAGACCAATGCCGGCGGCATATTAAGGGCGGTTGCAATATCCCATATCGAAAAATTGGGATTCAGATAGTGCTGATCGGTTGTGATATAGCGCATTATGCGTTCACAATTGGCAGCCATATCGTTGTCGGACAAACGATTTTTTTGTGCCTGTAGCTCTGTTTCATACGTATTGGTCTCAATATTGAAAGTAGAGTGGTAAGCAACATAATGCGCATTGGTGTTGTTGGCGACACACAAATAGGTCAGATAGGCAATTAACAAAGTGTTGAGAATTGGTATTAACCAAGCGTCGGTGCGAGGGTCGATGGCGTAAGCTATAAAAACTGATAAAAACAATATGGCAAACACATATATTAATTTTTCCATTATTTTTATGTGTTTTTGCGCCATGGAGGAAAGAATGTCTGAATAACGTTGTTTTGTTTTGTATAAACACTTGAATATCAGAAAGAAATAGATAAACATTTGTAAAAAAACGGTGGCGTCATTTACCCATAAATAGGGTTGGCGGATGCCTGCGTTTTCATTTATAAGTTGTTGTATCTGTTCTGTTTCAGGTAGCGAAGTGTAAAAAATGAGCAGTATAATGTAATTGAGTAAGGTTGGTATGAAATGCACTAAATCAATGCTTTTCGGACGATATGACTCTTCCAATTGATTACGTACAAACATCCACAAAAGTGGCATCAGCAAGGTATTAAGAAATGCAGGATAGATAAGCCATCGGGCAATAGGGTA
>JAQUTW010000061.1:1713-4143 GCA_028694215.1 Paludibacteraceae bacterium
TTCCGTATTTTTCTTTGAGTTTTTTTTCTATGTTTATGGTGGATATATGAGATTGCTGTACAGTCATGTTGCCGGGAACCCGCACGTGCAACTCTATGGCAATGTTGGCACCCAAACGGCGTGTTTTCAAATTATGTGGGTCGCTCAGTTGCGAATCTTCCATAATGAGATTAATAATTTCGCTTTCCATTTCTTTGGGAAGTGATTTTTCCAAAAGTTCATTCAGTCCGGGAATAACCAGATCGTAAGAAACTTTGGCTATCAGTAAACTGACAATGATGGCGGCAAGAGGGTCTAATATGCGCCATTGTTCACCGAGAAAATATGCTCCGCCAATGCCAATTAAAGTGCCGACAGACGAGAAAGCATCTGAACGGTGGTGCCACGCATTGGCTTTTACGGCAGGCGAATTGACTTTTCGAGCTACACCTATCGTGTACCAGTACAAAATTTCTTTCGCAATGATGGAAACGGCTGCTGCAATTAAAGCTACCACTCCGGGACGTGCTATGATTTCGCCGTCAACCACTTTGCGTATAAGGGTTACGCTGTTTATAAAAATACCGATTGCTACGGCAAAAAGAGCTAAACCAATGATGACGGTAGCAAGCGTTTCGTATTTGCCGTGTCCGTAGTCGTGATATTCATCTTTGGGCTTGGCGGATACTTTTACAAATAGCAAGACTACTAAATCGGTAAGAAAATCGGACATAGAATGTACTCCGTCGGCTATCATAGCACCACTTCGACCTAAAAAACCTGCCAATAATTTACCGACAGTCAACACTACATTTACTCCAAAACCTACCCAAGTTACTTTATAAATGGCTTTTTCACGTGTTTGTTCGTTTTCCATAATCCTTTATGTTAAAGTTTTTCTACCAATTTTTCCAATATCTGAATCATTTGTTCAATTTCCTGAGGTTCGAGTGTTTCCTTTATTAATTCCGAGAAACGCTCGTGTGCATAATCGTGCATGGCGTTTATTTGGCGTCCTTTGTCTGTCAAGTGTAAATGTGAGTTGCGCCTGTCGGCATCCGATTGAACTTTCTGCACATAATCTTTTTCTATCAGTTTGTCGATGGCAACTGTTACGCTGGGTTTCGTTATTTGCATGGCCGAAGCAAGTTCTGTAATGTTCGGATTGTCTAATTGATTGATAATCTCCAAATAGTGCATTTGTGTGAGTGTCAGGTCTTTAAGATTGAAATAATCTTTTGCCTGTTCTTCCATTTCACCTAAACTGTGCGAGAGCTTGGCAATAATATTTACAATTTTCTCCATAAAAAATATACTCTTTTTGAGAGTGCAAATATAGTTAGTTTTATCTAACTAACAATGTAAATTAAATTTTTTTTTACAAAAGAATTGCCATAACCGGCTTTTGTGCTACTTTTGCCACAAAAAAATGCGATTTCATTTCTCACTTGTTGTTTTTATCTTATTTTTAGCTTACTTTCCTGCCTGTGTTTGGCAATTGCAACGCTGCAATAAGGCAACCCGCACCGGCTTAACAGTTTTGGTTTGGGCAATTCCCACTTTATTTCTAATTGGTTTTGGGTGTATCGGATTTCGTTGGGTTAATGTAGAACATATTTTTATGATATGGTTCGTATGGCTGTTTTTTACGTTATTTATACCCGGCAATATTATGGCATTGTTCACTGCCGTTGACAAATTGGTAGAACATTGGAGAAAAAAAACGTTTATTGTATGTCGTTGTATCGGTTATCCACTTGCCGTGTTGCTTTTTGTCGGTTTAATTTGGGGCGCGGTTGACAGAAAACAGGTGAGTGTTCATCGGGTTGATATTGTTTCGGAAGCATTGCCACAGGCTTTTAATAACCTGAAAATTGTGCAGATATCCGATGTGCATTTGGGCAATTTGGACAATGCGGAACTTTTTTTGGAACAGATAAAAGATAAAATTAATGCAGAAAAGCCTGATTTAATCATGCTCACAGGCGATTTGGTGAATTTTACGAGCGAAGAAGGTATCGGATTGGAAGATAATTTTGTGGCAATGGAAGCTTCTGTCGGCAAATTTGCGGTTCTTGGCAATCATGATTATGGCGATTATCTGCAATGGCCGACAGTGGAAGCAAAAATGGAAAATTTGGAAAAGACAAAAGCACTTTATTGTCGTTGCGGATTTGATTTATTGCTTGATGAACATCGTATTATTTCAAAAAATTCTGCCCGAATAGGAATTGTCGGCGTTGGAAATTGTGGTAAAGCACCATTTCCATGTTACGGCAATTTGCCCACTGCTGTTGAAAATGTGCCCACAAATTTTAATATTTTCCTCAGTCATGATCCAACGCATTGGAGAAGTGAAATTTTACACTATCCGCAATTGACTTTGACTTTAGCCGGTCATACACATGCTGCACAAATGGGTGTCGATGTAGGGAAGTGGCGTTTTTCGCC